>CAZNWX010000072.1:0-9388 GCA_964576415.1 uncultured Magnetovibrio sp.
AAGAGGTTTACAACTTTGAACACACGCCACACCCTGTGGAGTTCCAGATGTACTACTCGTCATAGAACGACATCTCCGATTCGTGAGAAAGGCCGCCCTCCGAGGCGGCCTTTCTTATGTTGGATGGTCTGCAGCTATTCCATCGCCTGCGCGCCATCCGACCCCATGGCCTGGTATGGGGCCCATATTCCCGGGTCTCGGCCGTTGGGCGCCAGGGTTTTGAACTTGTCGACATAGTGCTGCGAGCCCGTACACGAACGGCGCCCCGTGAGGTAAAAGGCATAACTGCCATTGCTGTTGGCTGATGACTTGACCGTTTCAACATGGGCGTCGTCGCATCGCGTGGCGAAAGCGTTGCGTCACAGGACGCCGTGGACGATCAAATGTGAACATCACATAAACATGTCACGTTTCTGTGGGGCTCGCGATGAGGAAAGCCGTGAAACGACAAGAAAACATGGGATTTTCTGCGTGCGTCAAACCCCTATAGGGTTCAAGGGTTTGACCAAAAATATTAAAAAAGTTGCACTTTATTTCAATATATGTTCTAATTATGTTCCGGCTATGGAAATAATCTCTGGGAGGGCGGAACTTGCATACAGTGACCTTTGTACGTGATCTCGCGACCGTGATGGCCTTGGCGTTCTCCGGGTACGTGTTTCTCTTGATAACATGACGCCGGCCGACCGCCTAGGCCGACGATACCCAGCGTTTGGCCCCCGTCTCATCCAAGGCGTCAAAGGTGAGGCCCCCCTTGATGGCTTTAACCCGGCTGTCCGTTATTCGGCTACACAGGGCCCAGGCCTGCACCTATTCCGTCACCGAAGTTGTGCCCATTTCTGTGACGTGGGTGTAGCAGCAGACCACGTCGCCCACGTTCACCGGCTTGTCAATGATGAAGCCATCAACCGCGCCGGTGGCGACGCGGTCCAACGTGCGTTGTTCGGCGACGATGCCGCCAGCGATATCCATCTGACGCATCAGTCAGCCGCCAAAGATTTCGCCGGCCGAGTTGGTGTCGGCAGGCATGGCGAGCGTGCACAAGGTAAGGTCGCCGTGTGGTTCCTCCGGCGTGGCTTCATTGCCCGCAAGGTTCGCTAACGTTATCCCATGGGGCCTTTAGTTTTCCATGAAGTTAACGAGATTTCCACAATATCTTGTATATTTTGTTTACACTTAGCACATTATCATGCTTGTCGAGCCCAGGCGCGGTTGATTAGGATAGTGTCGTAGGAAGTCGAAAAAATCGGGAAATCCCATGCAAACCGAGCTCTTTAAAGAGGGCCATCAGCCCCCCACTAAAAAATCCAAGACAGCTCCAAAAAAGAAGGCTGCAAAGACGGTCAGCAAGGCCGCACCGATGGCCAAGAGCGCCGGCGGAAGTTATTCGGCGAAGGACATTGAGGTTCTGGAGGGCTTAGAACCGGTGCGCCGTCGGCCCGGCATGTACATCGGCGGCACGGATGAACGCTCGCTTCATCACCTTGCGGCGGAGATCCTTGACAACTCCATGGACGAGGCCGTGTCTGGCCATGCGAGCTACATTCACATCGAACTTCTGCCCGACCGGTCGTTGACCATCTCTGACAATGGCCGCGGCATTCCAACGGATCCGCACCCTAAGTTTAAGGACAAGTCGGCCCTGGAAGTGATTCTGACGACGCTTCACTCCGGTGGTAAGTTTTCCGGAGAAGCCTATGAGACGTCGGGCGGCCTACACGGGGTTGGCCTGTCCGTGGTGAACGCCCTGGCCGACCGGTTGACCGTGGAGGTGGCGCGCGACCAAAACATGTGGCGTCAGACATACCAGCGCGGCGTTCCCGACGGGCCGTTGAAAAATGCTGGCGCAGTCCGAAACCGGCGTGGCACCACTATCAATTTCCATCCCGACGCAAAAATTTTTGGGCCGCACAATCTCTTCAAGCCAGCGATGCTATATCGCATGGTGCGGTCCAAGGCGTACTTGTTTCGCGGTGTTGAAATTCGCTGGACCTGCCACGAGAAGTTGCTTGTCGATGGCGACGACACGCCCACCAAGGACACCCTACATTTTCCGGGCGGCCTAACCGATTATCTCGTCAGCGTCCTGGGTGAACGAAAAACCATCACGCTGCAGTCATTTGCCGGTCAATCGAAGATGAACGGTGGATCGGGCAAGGTGGAATGGGCCGTTGCCTGGCCCGTGGATGAGGATCCGTTCTTCAACTCCTATTGCAACACGGTACCTACCCCGTTGGGCGGCACGCACGAACTAGGTTTGCGCGGCGCGCTAACCAAAGGCCTGCGCGCCTACGGGGAACTCGTCGGCAACAAGCATGCCGCCAAGCTCAACGGCGACGACGTTGTCGGCGGAACCTTAGTCATGTTGTCCGTGTTCATCGCCGATCCGCAATTCCAGGGTCAAACTAAGGACAAGCTATCCACGGTGGAGGCCCAAAAACTGGTAGAAAACGCGGTCCGCGACCACTTCGACCACTGGTTGTCCGGGGCACCTGACGCGGCGAAGGCACTGTTGGAGCACGCGATTGAGCGGGCAGAGATCCGACTCAAGCGGCGTGCGCAGAAGCAAACTAAACGTCAATCTGCGACCCGGAAATTGCGCCTCCCAGGCAAGCTTTCGGATTGCACCCGGACCACGGCGCAAGGCACCGAACTCTTTATCGTCGAGGGGGATTCGGCTGGTGGCTCGGCCAAGCAGGCGCGGAACCGCGAGACCCAGGCCATCCTTCCCTTGCGCGGAAAGATTCTCAATGTCGCCAGTGCCACCGCCGACAAGATGCGCGCCAACCAGGAACTGTCCGACCTGATCGAAGCCTTGGGTTCTGGTTTGGGCGAGGCGTTCATGGAGGATGACCTCCGGTACGAGAAGGTTATCATCATGACCGATGCTGACGTGGACGGGGCCCATATCTCCTCATTGTTGATGACCTTTTTCTTCCAGGAGATGGTCGGGCTGGTGGACTCGGGCCACCTCTACCTCGCAATGCCGCCGCTTTACAGCATCAATCAGGGCTCAAAATCCATGTATGCGCGAGATGATGCGCACAACGATGAGCTTATGGAAAAGGAGTTCATGGGCCGCGGCAAGGTGGAGATCAGCCGTTTTAAGGGCCTTGGCGAAATGCCGCCGGCGCAACTCAAGGAAACCACCATGGATCCAGCGCGGCGGACCCTGGTCCGAGTCACGATCCCGGCAGGCCAGACGGATGACGAAATCATTGAGGCCAAGTATACGGCCCGCCTCGTTGACAACCTCATGGGCAAGAACCCGGAGAAGCGGTTCAAGTATATCCAGGAAAACGCTAGCCTAGTTGAAGACATCGACGTCTAGATTTCCGCGGCATTCCGGGTTGGGGCTATCCCCCCGGGCAATCCGCGTTCAAGGTCTGATGAACGCGATCCGTCGCGACCCCGCTGGCGATCAGCAAGCTGGCAATAGCGTTTGTGTCTCGCGCGGCCTTAGCGGCGTCGATGGGAAATATGTCCGACGAGGCGTTGCCGGCCATGGTGACGATCACCGCCACTGGCCTGTTCTCCTCGTAGGCCGCCAGAAGATCGTCGATCAACCGGCGTTCGGGTTTTGAATCGCCGAACCGGCCAAGGCGAAGTTTCAACGGCACGACCCGCGTCGGTCGCGTTGCCCGCGCCGTATCGGGCAAGAGAGACAGGACACGGAAATAGTCACATCCGTAGGGCAAGGCTGGGTTCGCCTGCGAGACGAAGATCGTTGCCTTTTCGGGGGACAGCAGCCCAAGGCCAAAACAAGCCCGCGCCTGTTCCTCGGTATCACAAACCTCGATGTTGTGCCAGAACGCGTCCCATCCCCAGCGATCATCGCGCTCATAGGGTGCGTTCGGCGAGGACCGCGACCGCCCGTGCCAGGCCCGTTCAATGACATAGAGATCCCTTTGCCCCTGGATGATTTGAAAAGCGGCCACTTCATGTTGCAGAAAGTCCGAGCCGCCCGGCCTTCTTTTGAAGGTAGGTTTGTCGCACTCCACATACAGGCGGATCGCAAGGTAACCATCTAAGTTGAACCGCTCGGGGCCACGCAGTGTTTGGCGGGCGCAACCGGTGACGAACCGCGTGCGCAAATTGTCGGCTAACACCGACGGACTGATCCCCTTGAGATTGCCGACGATTTGGATGGTCACCATCTCTGTCCACTGCTGAGGCGTCTCCCCCTTTGGAAAGTATTCAAAGAAGTGGGTGTTGTCGGTCTTGGTTTCGAAGCTCAACCGCCATCCGTCTGGGGGATAGAGGAACAGGATCTCTTTTGCCGCGACCTGAGCAATCGAAAGCGCCATCAACACGGCGGCCATAAGCCCACGCATCCAACGTCCAAAGACGATATCCACGATCCCCAAACCCTCGAACCAGTTTACGATCCGTCGCGTTCGGTGATGATGGCATGAGCGGAAGCCGGACACAATTGAGCCCCCTCAGTTGACTTGGTCACCCATCTTGGTGGAATTCCAACAACAACTCATCCTTCCCGCGGCTACCTGAACCAAATACATGGGGTATGGACGAAAAGTGGTGTCACTGGGGGAGCGCCACCGGTGCTGCCGCGGCCTGATCACCGCGGCCACTGGCCGATTTACCCCAAACGGGCTATGCCTTTGTATTACGGTCTGGCTCTGTTGCAGTAGGATCCACGCCGGGTGCTCCTCATCACCGGGGCCTTCCTGTTGATCGACGCCAATGGCGTCGCAGCGGAAAAGATTACTCTCTTGTTTGGCGTCCCTGCGTTCTGGGAAGGCGGCGAGTGGTGCTGGGATATCGCACAAAGTCGGAGATCAGTCGCTGTCTGGCCATGTGAATGCGTCTCCTAAGCATATCGGAATTGGCCGACGCGCCTCAACCGCGAAGTTTTAAGAATAACACATTGGCTGCACCGTAGGCCCGCTTCTCAAGAACCGTGTAACCGAACGGCGGATCCGATTCCTCGCCCGCGCCGACTTCAACAACCGCCAAGCCGCCGTCGGCAAGCCAGCCCCGTGCTTTTAACGACCCTAATGCCGGCACGGCCAAACCGGAGCCATAGGGTGGGTCCAGAAAGGCTATGGCGCACGGCGCCTGGGCGGCGCGGGGTGGTGGCGCCAACATAGTCGCGTCCATCTTAAGGATGGTCGTCCTTTTCGCCGCGTTAATACCGAGTGCCGAGTTTTTGCGGGCCGCTGATAAGACGGGTCCCGCACTGTCGATTAGTGTCACGTGCGCCGCGCCCCGTGACAGCGCTTCGAGCCCCAGGGCGCCGGTCCCGCAAAATAGGTCGACAACACTAGCGCCTTCCAGTTCACCGCCCCAGTCGGCTAAGCCGTGCGCCAAAATGTTGAACAGCGATTCCCGTGTCCGTTCCGACGTTGGCCGCACGTCATGACCTGTCGGCGCGGCCAGGCGTCGACCCCTGAAGGCGCCACCAACAATTCTCATGTCCGAACCCTCACCCGACACCCCCCTTGCGAGATTTACGTTTCCGAAGACCCGCAATCTGATCACGCATGACCTTGCCGTTCACCTCGATCACCTGACCGCGGCCCATCTTGCCTAATTGGAAGGGACCGTAGGCGGTCCGGATCAGGCGGGTCACGTTCAGGCCGAGATGCGCCAAGACCCGGCGGATCTCGCGTTTCTTGCCTTCCCGAAGCCGCACATCGAGCCAGGCATTGGACTTCTGTTGGCCCTCAAGGCTGGCCTCGATGGCGCCGTAATGCAAACCATCGACCGTTACTCCGCCCCCCAGTTTTACTAGCCGGGCCTCATCAACCCGGCCGTGAACCCGAACCCGATACCGCCGGGTCCAGCCGGTTTCAGGCAGCTCTAATTGCCGCGCTAGACCGCCGTCGTTGGTGAGCAGCAGCAGGCCCTCCGACGTGATGTCAAGCCGGCCCACCGTCACGACCCGCGGCAAGTCGCGGGGCAGGCGTTCGAATATGGTCGCCCGGCCTTCGGGGTCGTTGTTCGTGGTCACCAAGCCCGGCGGCTTATGATAGCGCCAGAGCCGCGTTTTCTCGATTTCTGGTGGGGGCTGCCCGTCCACCAGGACCGTATCGGCGTCCGTCACGGTCACGGCTGGTGTACTCAGCACCGCACCGTTCATTTGCACCCGGCCGTCGCGGATCCAGCGTTCCGCTTCACGTCGCGAACAGAGTCCCGCCCGCGCCAAGATCTTGGCGATTCGATCGCCTTTCTTAGTGTCATTTTGTTCCGACATGGTCGCACTCTAGCAGCGCATGAGGCCGGAACAAGCGCGCCTTGACGGCATGCCTGCGTAGTCCCAGATTTCCCTATGATCGAAACTGATTTTATGACTCAGGCTATAGCTGAAGCCCGCGCCGCCGAGGCCCGGGGCGAGGTGCCGGTGGGGGCCGTCCTAGTGGAGGCAGCTACCGGAGCCGTTTTGGCGCGGGCTGGCAACCGGGTGGAAGAACTGTCTGATCCCACCGCACACGCTGAGGTTCTGGCCATTCGCGAGGCTGCTGCTGCGCGCTGCGATGTGCGTCTGCCTCAATGCGATTTGTATGTGACGCTGGAACCGTGCGCGCTCTGCGCCACGGCGATCGCTTATGCGCGCCTTCGCAAAGTGGTATTTGGGGCCTATGACCCGAAAGGCGGCGGCGTGGAACACGGGCCGCAAATCTTTGACCAGCCCACAATTCACCACGCGCCCGAGGTGATCGGTGGGGTCATGGAAACGGAATGTGCGGCGATCTTAAAGGTGTTTTTCGCCCAACGCCGCTAGGAAAGGACGAAAACGTCTCCGACGGTTTTCAGACGAACCTGGTTACGGCCTGCTGGAATTCTTATGCGCTGATGGAAAAGCTGATTTCGGCGGTTGCCGAAATTTGGCCTAAAGCCCCAAACGGTCCTTCCATCCGTACCAGGCGATCACCCAGGGCAGGAACCACGGATTGCCATTATATAGAAGCCTCGTCTGCGCTGGACGGCCGTCGAAGGCGCTTTCCGCGTCTTTGGCGTTGCCGACGATGCGCATGGCGGACTTCTTCGCGAACCAGCGCGCCCAAACGACACCCGAGCCGCAGAAACCGGCGGCGTAATGCACGCCGTCATTGACCACGGACTTCGGCAAGAAGTCGAAGGTGTAGCCCGTGAAGCCCCACCACGAATGGGTAATGCCCACGTTGTTGAGTTCGGGGAATATTTCCACGATGCCCTTGTGCAAGTGGTTGAATTTTTCTTGGGGATCATCCGTGTCGGCGCCGGCGCGGCCGCCGAAGATGATACACGTGCCGTCTGGCGACGGACGATAGTAGTGATAGGTGTTGCGGGTCTCGCCTAACATCCGGCCCTTAGGCATGAGGCGCCGCATGGTCTCGGCCGGGAGCGGCTCCGTGGCGACAATCTGGCTCGGGACTGGCACAATGCGGCGCTGCAGCCAGGGCGCGGCCTTGCCTGTGTAGCCGTTGGTACAGACCAAAAGATCGCGAGCCTTGGTAGTGCCGCGCGATGTGGTGATCAGGAAGCCTTCCGCGTCTTTCACAAATCCTTCCACGTCGGTGACGCCATGCACAGTGACGCCGGCCTCCAGGGCGCGGTCCAGGATCCCCTGGTGAAACAGACCCGGGTGCAGGCCGCCGATATCGGGGCGCACCACGCCGCCGTAGTAAAGTTCCGTGTCCACTTCCTTGTGCTGGTTGGCGCGGGCTACCACTTCCGCGCCCAGGTCTAGCTTCTTGTTCAGGAATTCTGCCTCGCGGGCTAGCCGATCGTAATGCTTCGGCCGGTAGGCGCCGGTGAACCGGCCGGTCATTTTGAAGTGGCAATCAATCTTCTCGTCCTCGATGAAGCGCGCCAAGTCCTCGCGCGCGGCCACCCCCTCGGCGTAGATTCTTTTTGCAGCGTCCTCGCCAAAGGCCGAGACCATGGTCGAGAATTCCATTTTGATATTGCCCGACGCTATGCCGCCGTTGCGGCTGGATGCGCCTTCGCCGGGACGCTGCTTGTCGAAGACCTGTACGTTGCGTCCCGCCCGGGCCAGGATCAACGCCGCCGTCAGACCCGCGAACCCCGCGCCGATGATGGCGACGTCGCAGGTTTGCTGTACCGGTTGCTCGTCCAGGGTCGGCCGGGGCGCGGCCTCCCACCAATAGGGGGTTTCCTTGAAATCCATGGTCAGTGCCGTGCCTCCTTCATCCCGAGTGTCTTCAGACTGCTCCGATCGGCTTTTGAGGGCAAGGGCGCGTTCCGGTTGATGATCCAGGCGGCCATGTCCTTCCAGACGGTGGCAGCCTGAAGGTCCCTCAGCAGCATGTGGAAGCCGCCTTCATAAAGCGCGATGCGGTGGCGATTGGCTGGCAGGGTTTCCAGCATGCGTCGGGTCGGCGCCTTGGGAATGATCTCATCATTTTCGCCATAGAGAATGAGTGTCGGTGTTGTTAGGCCCGGCGCCGCGGCCAAGGCCGCATCCATAAGGTTCACCAGGCCGTAGATGGTACCGATACGGGTCTGTTTGATGATCAGGGGATCTTGATTAAGGCGGATCAGCATCTCATAGTTGTCGGAAGGCACAATGCCTAATCCGCGCCCCGTCAAGGCCATCCCCGGCGCTAAATGTGCGCCGATCCAAAGCGCCAGACGCTGATACCAAGGCATGGTGGTGCGGCCCCAGACGGCCGGGGCCGCTAGGATTACGCCGTTCACGGGAGCGGCGTTGGACCCGTTGACGGCCAGCATGGCGATGGCCCCGCCCATGGAGGAGCCGTGTAGATAAAGCGGCAGGTCCGGGTGGCGTTGTTTCACGGCGTGGACCGCCTGAACTGCGTCGCGCGCATAGGCCGCCACACCTGCCCAGGTGCCTAGGTTCGGCGCGCCGCCGAACCCGCGCTGGTCATAGGCGTAGGATGCGATCCCGCAGAGTGTCAGGAAATCTCCCGGACCGTCGAAGAAATGGCCGTAATCGTTAAATCCGTGGAGCGCGAGGATCACTGCCCGGGGTTTGCTCACCGGCCGCCAGGTATGGAGCGGCAAGGCCGTGCCGTCGGCGGTAATAAAGGCGGTGTCGGTTAGATGGGGCGTTCCCGTCTCGGGCCCGGGCTCCATGATGCGCGGTGCGCAGGCTGACAAAAGGCCCACAAGCGTCAGCGCGGCCAGGCCGCACCTCACGCGGAGGCCCGTACCGTCCCGGCCATGTTATCGGCGTGGGTCAGATTGACGAAGATGTCCTCCAGGTCCACCTCGCGGGTGATCACGTCGACGACGCTCAGGCCGGCATCGCTCACGGCGGCCAAAACCTGACCGGCGTTGACCCGGCTTGGCGCGAAGGAAATCTGCAGGGCGCGCGCATCGCGAAGTTCGGTGGCGAAGGCGGTCAGGGCCTTGGGCACCGCATCCAAATCCTGGTCGACGGTGATCACCATCTGTTTTG
>CAZNWX010000073.1:0-9377 GCA_964576415.1 uncultured Magnetovibrio sp.
TCACGAGTCACCGTCGATGGGGTCGTCACCGTGGTTGATGCGCCGGCTGTCGCCGCCGGCCAGTTTGCTGACGATCCGGACGCCGTTCAAGACGCGCGCGAAGCGGACGAGATGTTGGATCACGAATCACCTCTGGAAGAGGTCTTTGAGGATCAACTGCTGTGCGCCGACATGGTGCTTCTGAACAAGTCGGACCTTCTGGATGGCGACGCCCTTGACGGCGTGCGCGCCGAGGTCAGGGACGGTGTTGCCGCGCAGGTGAAGCTGGTGGATGCGGTGCATGGCGCCATCGACCCGAAGGTCCTGTTGGGTATCGGCGCAGGCGTCGAGGACGTCATCGACGGCCGTTGGTCTCACCACGACGCCGAGGATGACCACGACCACGACGATTTCGAGAGCTTCGTCCTGACCATGGGTGACATAGCCGATCCCGAAGAGCTGGAAGAACGCATCAAAGCCTGCGCTGTGGATCACGACATCCTCCGGGTGAAGGGGTTCGTTCACGTACTTGGCAAGGACATGCGCCATGTGGTCCAAGCCGTCGGCGCCCGGGTCCAGCGCTATTACGACCGGCCCTGGGCGGACGGGGAAGTGCGTCGAACCGAACTGGTGATCATCGGCGAAGCGGGCCTGGATCAGGCTGCGATCGGACGCGCCCTGGCCGGCAACTGACATGCACCTCTTGGCCGCCCAACCCGGTGGCGTCTCCGACGGCTCAGAAGCCGTCGATCTCGGTCAGACCCCCGGCGATATCGTCGTCATTTCCGCCGCCGATACGGAATTGACCTTGTTGGCCCAGGCCCGCGCCGAACGGCCGGCGGATGGGTTCCCGAGCATGCGTCTGGCCAACATGATGCACCTGGCGCACAACATGTCCGTCGATCTGTACGTTGAGGACATCATCGCCCACGCCAAACTAGTGGTGTTGCGCATCCTGGGCGGACGCGGATATTGGCCCTATGGCTGCGATGAGATTGCGGCGGTCTGCGCGAAAGACGGTATTCCCGTGGCGTTTCTGCCAGGCGATGACCAGCCGGATGCGGAATTAACGGCGCTTTCGAATCTGGACGCTGACGCCCAGCATCGGCTGTGGCAGTACCTAGTGCACGGGGGGTCGGAAAACGCTTTGGATTTCCTGGATTACGCCGCCGGACTGATCGGGTTTGAGACGGACTGGCAGGAGCCCCGGCCCCTGGTGCGCGCCGGTCTGTACTGGCCGGGAGTGGTGAATACGGACTTGGCTCGAGTGAAATCCAACTGGGTTGAGGGCCGACCCGTGGTGGGGCTGGTGTTCTACAGGGCGCTGGTGCAGGCGGGCAACCTCTGGGCCGTCGAGGCGGTGATCGAGGGGCTGGCGGAAGCGGGCCTCAATCCGCTGCCGGTTTTCGTCGCCAGTTTGAAGGATCAGGTGGCAGCCGCGACGTTGGAGACTATCATGGCCGAGGCGCCGCCGACGGTAATCCTGAATGCCACGGGGTTCGCCGTCTCGGCGCCGGGCCAGGACCGTGTCGCCGGTCCCTTCGATATCGATGGTGCACCGCCAGTTCTGCAGATGGTGTTTTCGGGTGGCAACGAAGAGGCCTGGCGCGACGGCACACGGGGACTGAGTGCACGCGATATCGCCATGAACGTGGCGTTGCCAGAAGTGGACGGGCGCGTGTTGACACGTGCGGTGTCCTTCAAGGGAAGCGTGCGCCACGATCCGCTGACGGAAACGGAAATGGTGCGCTACGAACCGGTAGCAGACCGGGTGCGCTATGTGTCCGAATTGGCGGCAGCCTGGACGTCGCTACGGGAGACGGCGTCGGCGGATCGGCGTATCGCTCTGGTGCTCGCCAACTATCCGAACCGGGACGGGCGCCTGGGCAACGGCGTGGGGTTGGATACGCCGGCGGGCGCGGTTGAGCTGTTGGGCGCGCTGAAAAAGGCGGGCTATGGCATCAAGGATATCCCCGTCGGCGGCGACGCCCTCATCGACCGGGTCATGGCCGGACCGACGAATGCCTTCGAGAATCTGGACAATCGCGACATCGCAGAAACCCTCGTCATGGCCGACTATCAGATTTTCTTCGGCGGCTTGCCGAAGGCCGTACAGGGCGCCGTGACGGACCGCTGGGGCGCGCCGGAGGCCGATCCATTCTTTCGACCGGGCGAGGTCGATTGCGGACATTTCGCCGTTCCCGCCTTCCGGTTGGGCAACGTTGCCGTCTGCTTGCAACCGGCCCGGGGCTACAACATCGACCCCAAGGAGACCTACCACGACCCGGACCTGGTGCCGCCGCACAACTACTTGGCCTTCTACGCCTGGCTGCGCAACGCATTTCGGGCCCATGCCGTTATCCACTTCGGCAAGCACGGCAATTTGGAATGGCTACCCGGAAAGGCTTTGGCGCTGTCCGAGGATTGTTTCCCGGAGGTGGCCCTCGGCCCGTTGCCGAATATCTATCCCTTCATTGTCAACGACCCGGGCGAAGGCACGCAGGCGAAGCGCCGCACCAGTGCGGTCATCGTCGACCATCTGACGCCGCCGCTGACGCGGGCTGAGAGTTACGGCCCACTAAAGGACCTGGAGCAGTTGGTGGACGAATACTATGAAGCCGCCGGCGTCGATCCGCGGCGTCTCAAGGTTTTGACACGGGATATCCTGGAACTTTGTCATGCCACGGGTCTCGACGCGGACTGCGGTATCGCCGTCGACGACGATGACGATGCGGCCTTGGGAAAGCTCGACAATTATCTCTGTGAGCTTAAGGAGATGCAGATTCGCGATGGCCTGCACGTCTTCGGTCAGTCGCCGGAGGGCCGGTTGCTGACCGATCTTCTCGTGGCGCTGGTCCGCGTGCCTCGGGGCGCTGGCGAAGGGCCGGACGCGTCACTGCACCGCGCCCTGGCGACGGACCTGGACCTGGCCTTCGATCCTTTGAATTGCGACATGGCGGCGCCCTGGACCGGTCCGAAACCGGCGATCTTGGGTGACGATGCGCCGTGGCGTAGCCATGGCGACACAGTTGAGCGCCTGGAGGGCTTGGCCACCCGCCTGGTTGGTGGTGATGCGACCGTAGACCAGGCGTGGACGGCCTCGCAGATCGTCCTCGATCATCTGAATGCGGCCATCCGGCCCGCCGTCGAAGGCTCGGGCAAAGCGGAAATCGCCGGCGCCTTGACTGCCCTGGACGGCCGGTTCCTGGAGCCGGGAACGTCTGGCGCGCCGACCCGCGGACGGCCAGATGTTTTGCCCACGGGGCGCAACTTCTATTCCGTCGATACCCGCACCGTGCCGACGCCGGCGGCCTGGAAATTGGGCTGGAAGTCGGCGGGATTGCTGGTGGAACGCCACATGCAGGATCACGGTTCCTGGCCGCGGACCATGGCGTTGAGTGCCTGGGGGACATCGAACATGCGCACCGGCGGCGACGACATTGCTCAGGCCTTGGCGCTCATGGGCGTGCAGCCTGTATGGGACACGGCGAGCCGCCGGGTCTCCGGGTTCGAGGTGATGCCCGCCAACGTGTTGGGCCGGCCCCGGGTTGACGTGACGCTTCGGATATCGGGGTTCTTCCGCGACGCCTTCCCGGGTCTGATTGATTTATTCGATTCCGCGGCCCGTGCCGTCGCCGCACTGGACGAGGCCGATGACGTGAACCCGGGGGCGGTGCGAGTGCGTGACGAAACGGCCGCGTTGGTCGCGAGCGGCATGGAGGAAACAGCGGCCGCGACGCGGGCCGGCTTTCGTGTCTTTGGATCGAAGCCGGGTGCCTACGGGGCCGGTTTGCAGGCACTGATGGATGAGAAGGGCTGGGAGACCGATGCGGACCTGGCCCGCGCTTATGTCGCCTGGGGCGGTTACGCCTACGGGGCGGGGGCCGAGGGCGCGGCTGAGCACGGTCTATTTGAAACGCGCCTGAAGACCGTCGAGGCGGTCATTCACAACCAGGACAATCGTGAGCACGATCTTCTAGACTCGGATGACTACTATCAGTTCGAAGGCGGCGTCACTGCAGCCGTCCGCCATTTGTCCGGCGCCCAGCCGAAGGTCTACCACATGGACCACGCCCGGCCTGAGACGCCGCGCGCGCGCACCCTGGACGAAGAGATCGCGAGGGTCGTCCGCGCCCGGGTGGTCAATCCGAAATGGATCGAGGGCGTCATGCGCCACGGCTACAAGGGCGCCTTCGAGATGGCGGCCACGGTGGATTACATGGTGTCGTTCCAGGCCACCGCGCGCTGCGTGAAGGATCACCACTTTGACGCCGTGTTCGAGGCCTATCTGGATGACGTGGTGGTGCGCGATTTTCTGGAGCAGCACAATCCTCAGGCACTTCAGGAGATGATTGACCGCCTCATCGAGGCCCAGGAACGCGGCCTCTGGCGACCCCGGCGCAACGATACGCGCGCCCTCTTGGACGGATTGCGCGCCCGGGCGCTCAACGCATGACTTCGCCGGTCCTATGCGCCGGCCTTTGGATGATGGGGGCGCTGGCGTCCTTCACCACCATGGCCATCTGTGGCCGGGAGCTGTCCGCCGACCTGTCCACGTCGCAGATCATGTTCTGGCGCAGCGTGGTCGCGTTTCTGCTGATCGTGTTAATGTTACAGGTTTCTGGTTGGGAGCAACTGAAGACTGGAATCTTCCGCATTCATGCCTTCCGTGCTATCGCCCACTTCGGGGCCCAGTTCTGTTGGTTCTATGCCATTCCCCTGATCGCGCTCGCGGAACTGTTCGCCATCGAATTCACCACGCCCATTTGGACCGCCATCCTGGCGGCATTGTTCCTGGGCGAGCGTATGACGCCGGTCCGCATTTTTGCCATTGCCCTTGGGTTCGCGGGCGTCATGGTGATCATTCGTCCAGGTATCACTGAGGTCGGAGCCGGCGCAATTTTCGCACTCGTGGCCGCCATAGGACACGCCCTGGCAGCCATTACGGTGCGTGTTCTCGCGCAGCAAGATTCACCGCTGTGCATATTGTTCTACATGACCCTGGTTCAACTCCCCATAGGGTTCGGTCTGGCATTGGAAAACTGGGTATGGCCGGATCCGCAAACCAATGGGCCTTGGATCGTTCTGGTCGGCCTCACGGGTTGTTCCGCGCACTACTGTATGGCGAGCGCGATGCGCCTGGCCGAGGCAACAGTGGTCGTAACCATGGATTTCATGCGTCTACCGTTGATCGCACTGGTGGGTTATTTCGTGTATAATGAAGAGTTGGAGATCTTGGTCGCTGTCGGGGCGGTGCTGGTCTGCACTGGTATTTATTTGATCGTCCGAGACGCCGACCGCCGCGAAGGCGACGTATGAGCGCACTGCCGCCAATCTGGGGCGCCGCGCTTTGGATGCTCGGTACAATCACGTCGTTCGCATTGATGTCCGTGAGTGGACGAGAGTTGTCCGCCGACCTGAGCACCATACAGATCCTGTTCTGGCGCAGCTTAGTGGGATTCTGGATTATCCTGGTCCTGGTACACCGGGCCGGGTGGGCGACGGTGAAGACGGACAATCTGAAGGTTCACGTAGGCCGCAACCTGGCGCACTTCGCGGCCCAGTTCTGCTGGTTCTACGCCATCGCGACCATTGCCCTGGCCGAAGTGACAGCGCTGGAATTCATGATGCCCATTTGGACGGCGTTGATGGCGGCGTTGTTCCTGGGCGAAAGCTTGAGCCGTTACCGAATAGCGGCCATCGCGTTTGGGCTGATCGGGACCTTGGTCATCGTGCGGCCGGGTTTCGCCACCGTGGAGTTGGGTATGCTGGCGGCCCTAGGGGCCTCCATCGGGTACGCGGTCGGCATGACCACGGCGCGCTTTCTAGCGCTCCGCGAGACTGTCCTGCCGATCCTGTTCTACATGCTGGTCCTGCAGTTACCCCTAGCCTTCGTCATGACGCTGATCTTGGATGACTGGGTATGGCCTGCTGCCAATAAGACCTTTTGGGTTCTGTTGGTAGGCGTGTCCGGCATCAGTGCCCATTTCTGTATCAACCGGGCCGTGAAATTGGCGGAAGCTGCGGCCGTCAGTATTCTGGGGTTTCTGCGCTTGCCGGCCATGATTTTGGTGGGCTACATAGCCTACGGGGAAGAACCAGAAATGTGGTTGATCATTGGCTCTGTGTTGATCGTCTTCGGTTTGTACTTGAATATTCGGGACTCGAGAGCCCGGGAAGGATGACCATATCGACGAATAACAATAAGGTTTCGGAATGGGATGCGGTCTGGCGGGGATATCGCCAACGCTGCCCACACTGCGACAGCGCGCCACCCAACCTGCTAATGCCGGACAAACGAAGAGAGTGTGACAATGACCTCAAAGTCCAAAACCGAAATGTCGGAAAACGAACTGGACGCCCGCCACGCCGAGAAGATGGCAAAGAAAAAGGCGGCCCGTGACAAGATCGTCGCCACCAAGACTATCAAAAAGGGTCTTTTGATCGTCCACACGGGCAAGGGCAAAGGGAAATCCACGGCCGCTATGGGTTTGGCCGTCAGGGCCATCGGAAATGGCATGAAAGTCGGCATTGTGCAGTTCGTAAAGGGCGTTTGGGAAACCGGCGAGCGCGTGGTTCTAGATAAATTCCCTGAGCTTTGTGTCATCAAGGCCATGGGCGAGGGGTTCAGTTGGGAAACCCAGGACCGCCAACGCGATATCCAGGCCGCCGAAAATGCATGGCAGATGGCCAAGGACATGATGGACGACGAAAGCTTCGATCTAATTATTCTAGATGAACTCAACATTCCACTTCGCTATGACAACCTGGATATCGACGCTGTTGTTAAGACGCTTCGGGACAAACGCGAGAGGCTACACGTGGTGGTGACCGGTCGCAACGCCAAGGAGCCTTTGCTGGAGGCAGCCGACTTGGTGACCGAGATGACCATGGTGAAGCATCCTTTCCGGGCCGGCGTGAAGGCCCAGAAGGGCATTGAGTTCTAGGCGGCCGCGTTGAACTTCCGTCCCTTTCGCGCCCTGATGCTGCAGGGCACCGGCTCGGACGTGGGCAAGTCCATGTTGGCTGCGGGACTCTGTCGGGTTTACGCGAGTCGCGGCCTCAGAGTACAGCCTTTCAAGCCACAGAATATGTCAAACAATGCTGCCGTCACGGTCGAGGGAGGGGAGATCGGTCGCGCCCAAGGACTTCAGGCGTTGGCCGCCGGCGTGCCCCTGAGTGTCCACATGAACCCTGTTCTCTTAAAGCCGCAATCTGAGATCGGCGCTCAGGTGGTGGTCCAAGGCAAGATGGAGGGCAGCGCCAAGGCTCGGGACTATCACGCCCTCAAGCCCACCCTGATGCCCCGGGTCTTGGAAAGCTTTGCCGTCGTCGGGGCCGACGCCGATCTGGTCATTGTCGAGGGCGCGGGCAGCCCAGCGGAGATCAATCTGCGCGCCGGCGACATCGCCAACATGGGGTTTGCCCAGGCCGCCGACGTCCCCGTGGTCCTGGTTGGCGACATCGACCGTGGCGGCGTCATTGCGTCGATCTTGGGTACTTTCGAATTGCTTGAGGCCTCCGAACGTGCGCGTATTCGTGGCTTCATCGTCAACAAGTTCCGGGGCGACGTCAGCCTGTTCGATGACGGCGTGACGATCCTGGAAGATCGCACCGGCGCACCCTGCTTCGGCGTCGTTCCCTTTTTCTCGAACGCCCGACGCCTGCCCCAGGAAGACGCCATGGCGCTCGAGTATCGGGAACGCGATGCACTTGGCGGGACCATCAAGATCGCGGTGCCTCGTCTTGCGCGGATTGCCAATTTTGACGACCTGGACCCGCTGGCCGCCGAGCCCGACGTGGCCGTCGTTATCATCGATCCGGGAACGGCCTTTCCGGGGGATGCGGATGTTATTTTTCTGCCTGGCTCCAAGGCGACCTTGGCGGATCTCCAACAGGTTCGGGACGAGGGCTGGGACACGGATATCCTCGCGCACCATCGGCGCGGCGGCATGATTGTGGGACTGTGCGGCGGCTACCAAATTCTTGGCCGCGCCGTCGCCGACCCCGACGGCATCGAAGGCCCGCCTGGTGAAGCTCCGGGACTTGGTCTGCTGGACGTCACCACTGTGCTGGGTGGGGACAAATCCTTGGTGGAACGCACCGGCACGGAGGTGGAAAGTGGGGAAGCGATTCGTGGGTATGAAATGCATATCGGCCAGACCTTGGGCCTAGACACGACGCGCCCTTGGCTGACCTTGGCCGACGGCCGCGCCGAAGGCGCTATTTCCGGCGATGGTCGGGTCATGGCCAGTTACTTGCATGGCGTCTTCGCGGCCGATGGGTTCCGTCGCCGGTTCCTGGAACGGTTGGGGTCGCAGACCAGCGGCACGGCCTATGAAGCTTCCGTGGAGCAGGCATTGGACGACCTTGCCGCGCATATGGAGGCGCATTTGGACTTGGATGCGTTGTTGGATGTGGCTCATTGAGTTGGTCACCTAACCCTTCCGCTTTCGCGCTACACGCAGACCGACGTTAACGCGAATTCTTCTTAAAACGTGGTCCTAATAAAACCAATCCAACACCCTGCATTGGTCGTATAGCTGATGATGACTGAAACGCCAGTGACGTACTCTTCCCCTGATCTCACCGTCTTCTATGACGGCTCTTGCCCCTTGTGTTGCAGGGAGATCGCAGTCTATCGCCGCCGGGTTGCTTCGGTCCCTACCCGTTGGGCTGATGTCAGTGCCTGCCCCCCAGAGGCCCTGCCTGAGGGCCTCACGCGTCAGGATGCGCTGGCGCGCTTTCATGTGCAGCGCGCCGATGGCGCGTTGATCTCTGGCGCTGGCGCTTTCGCCGAACTTTGGGCGCACACCCCCGGGTTCCGATGGCTTGGCTGCATGGCGCGACTGCCCATCATCCACGGGCTGTTGGATCGGGCGTATGACATCTTTTTGGGCTGGCGACCGGTCTTGCAGCAGCTTCTGTCCAGATCCCGCGAAACCTGACCGCACCGGTCAGCCGTTTTCGCCGCTAAAATACGTGACGGGGAAGGACGGCGCCATCGCATTTTTCCGGTGGACCTGGGCGCCCGCCTCGCTGATCATGGGATGGAAGCTTTTTTTTAATCACAACTTCGTCTGCCGGCAGGAATTGCGCGTGCTCTTGACCTCCACTACCAAAGGAGTTCTCTATTTTCTGTCCTCCATCGGCTTCATCGCCTTGGTAGACACGACGTGTAAGTTCTTCACGGACGAGCTCCACGCCGTGGTTTTGGTCTGGGGGTACTTTGTAGGTATCACCGTTTTCGTCACGGGATATTTTGCCATCCGGGGTCAGTTGGGCCTCCTCAAGACCGAACGGCCAGTGGTCCAGATCGTTCGCCCAGGTTTTCTGGTACTCTCCATTTCAGGCCTGTTCGTGGGACTAACTTACCTGCCCATGGCGGAGGCCACGGC
>CAZNWX010000074.1:0-5186 GCA_964576415.1 uncultured Magnetovibrio sp.
GTGCGGATCGTCTTCTGGAAGGACTATCACACTATGAAAGCGTGGGAGAAGACGGCCCGCGACCTACTGCCGCATCGCGCACAGTTCAAAGACTGTCTCGCCAGTGAAGGCTGCATGTGGCAGTGGCTGGACGACGGTGCTGAGACGAGTATGACCCCAATGATCAATGCTGCTTAGCGAAACAAAAGAGGAATATTAATCAAAATATAGTTAAAATAATAAAAAGTCATAGAAAACAGTAATTTAATTATATCACGAATTGTTGATCTCGAATCGTGTCTCTATTAGGTTAACGGAAATCATCGATAACGCTGGCAGGGCGTACGATGTCGTCCACGTCAACCAACCGGGGGACATAATGGCAGCCAAACCCAAATCCCGACCGAAACGCGCGGCCCGCAAAAAGCCAGCCACCAAAAAGGCCGCGCCCATCGCCACCAACGACGAACTGCTCTCGTATTATAAGGATATGCTTTTGATCCGCCGTTTCGAAGAAAAGGCGGGTCAGTTGTATGGAATGGGCCTGATCGGCGGGTTCTGCCATCTCTACATCGGCCAGGAGGCCGTTGTCGTCGGCATGCAGGCCACGGCCGGCAAGAACGATACGGTTGTCACCAGCTACCGCGATCATGGCCATATGCTGGCCTGCGGCATGGACGCGAAAGGCGTCATGGCGGAGCTTACGGGACGCCAGGGCGGCTATTCCAAGGGCAAGGGCGGCTCCATGCACATGTTCAGCCGCGAAAGAAACTTCTACGGCGGTCACGGCATCGTCGGCGCCCAGATGCCCATCGGCACGGGCCTCGCATTCGCATCGAAATACAAAGAAGACGGCGGCGTCTGTCACGCCTACTGCGGCGATGGCGCCATAAACCAGGGCCAGATCTACGAGGCCTTTAATATGGCCAGCCTCTGGGACCTGCCGGTTATCTATGTGATCGAGAACAACAAGTACGGCATGGGCACCTCCATCGAACGTGCCTCGGCGGTCACTGACCTATACAAAAGGGGCGAGTCCTTCGGGATCTCGGGCGCCCAGGTGAACGGCATGGACGTCCTGGAGGTGCGCGCGGCGGCCGAAGAAGCGGCCGCTTGGTGCCGCGCTGGCAAGGGCCCATACATCTTGGAAATGAAAACCTATCGCTACCGCGGCCATTCCATGTCTGACCCGGCCAAGTACCGCACCAGGGAAGAGGTCTCCAAGGTGCGCTCCGAAAGCGATCCAATCGAACTCCTACGCGACAAAATTGCGGCGGCCAGGGCCGCCAGAGAGGACGAACTCAAGGATATGGATAAGGAGGTGAAGGCCATTGTCACGGCCGCCGCCGAGTTTTCCCAGCAAAGCCCGGAGCCGGACCCGTCCGAGCTCTATACCGACGTCTTAGTCGACGCGTAAGGACAGGGAGTTAGACACATGGCTATTCATGTACTCATGCCGGCCCTGTCGCCGACCATGACTGAGGGTACCATCGCCAACTGGATGAAAACCGAAGGCGACAAGGTCGTCTCCGGCGACGTGCTCTGTGAAATCGAGACGGACAAGGCAACCATGGAAGTGGAAGCCGTGGACGAGGGGGTGCTGGGCAAGATTTTGATTGCCGCTGGCACCGAGGGCGTCGCGGTAAACACACCTATCGCGGTGATCCTGGAAGAAGGCGAGGGCACCTCAGCGGCCGACAGATTTGCGACAGCTCCGACGTCCGCCCCGGAACCGGAACCGGCTGCCGCCGCACCCGTCGCTACAACTGACGCGGCCGAGCCGGAATACACCGGCTCGACCACGGAGATGACCGTCCGCGAAGCCCTTCGTGATGCCATGGCTGAAGAAATGCGTACCGACGACACGGTGTTCCTAATGGGTGAGGAAGTCGCCCAATACCAGGGTGCCTACAAGGTCTCGCAGGGCCTTTTGGAGGAGTTCGGCGACAAGCGCGTCATCGATACACCGATCACCGAACACGGATTCACCGGCCTCGGCGTTGGTGCGGCCTTCGGCGGCCTGAAGCCCATCGTCGAGTTCATGACCTTCAACTTCGCCATGCAGGCCGTCGATCAGATCATCAATTCGGCCGCCAAGACGCTTTACATGTCCGGCGGCCAGATGGGCGCGCCCATGGTATTCCGGGGCCCCAATGGCGCCGCCGCCCGGGTCGCCGCCCAGCACTCCCAGTGTTATGCATCTTGGTATGCCCATATTCCGGGCCTCAAGGTGATCGCTCCCTGGTCCGGTGAGGACGCCAAGGGCCTCCTGAAGGCCGCCATCCGCGACCCGAATCCGGTGATCTGCCTGGAGCACGAGATCATGTACGGCCAAAGCTTTGCCGTGCCGGATGATCCGGACTTCGTCGTGCCGATCGGCAAGGCCAAGGTTGAAAAATTAGGGTCCGACATCACTATTGTCGCCTTCTCCATTTGCGTCAGCTATGCACTGGACGCGGCGGCGAGGCTGGCGGAAGAAGGGATCGACGCGGAGGTCATCAACCTGCGCTCCATCCGCCCCTTGGACATCGACACCATCGTCCAGTCCGTGCAGAAGACCAATCGCTTGATCACCGTGGAGGAGGGCTGGGCCGCCTGCGGCATCGGCTCCGAAATTGCAGCGCAGATGATGGAAGCGGCCTTCGACTTCCTGGATGCGCCCGTGCACCGGGTCGCGGGCGAGGATGTACCTATGCCCTACGCAGCGAATCTGGAGGCACTAGCTCTTCCAAACGCTGATAAGATTGTCACCGCGGCAAAAGCCGTTAGCTATGCGGCCTGAGGGAACGGGGGAAAGATCATGCCTATTCAAATTCTCATGCCGGCCCTGTCGCCAACTATGAGCGAAGGCACCATCGCCAACTGGGTCAAAGCCGAAGGGGACGATATCTCGTCAGGCGACGTGCTCTGTGAGATCGAAACGGACAAAGCGACCATGGAAGTGGAAGCCATCGACGATGGCGTGCTTGGTAAAATCCTGATCGCCGGCGGCACCGAAGGCGTTGCGGTGAACACACCCATCGCCATCATCCTGGAAGAGGGCGAAGACGCGTCGGCCATGGGCGACATAGACACCACCGCACCGGTACCAGCCGCCGCCGACGCGCCGCCCGAACCCGTCGCGGAACCGGCACCCGCCGCACCGGCGCCTGCGGCAGCACCCCTGCCTACAGCCACCGGCAAACGGGTTTTCGCCAGTCCGCTGGCTAAACGCCTGGCCCAACAAAACAGTCTAGATGTCGCACTTATTGGCGGCTCCGGCCCCCACGGCCGGGTGATTAGGCGCGACATTGAAGCGGCCTTGGCCTCCGGCAACGGCAAGGCCGCGCCCGTCGTCGCTGCGGCTATCGCACCCACCACACCTGCCCTTACCGCCGACGATCCGGTCATGGCCTACATGCCCGAATACGAAGCTGTGCCAAACTCATCCATGCGCAAGATCATCGCCACACGCCTGACTGGGTCGGCCCGTGACATTCCGCACTTCAACGTCACCGTCGATGTAGAGATCGACGAACTATTGAGGGTCCGCAAGCAGCTCAACAGCCGCGATGGCGCCGATTACAAGATTTCGGTTAACGACTTTATCATCAAGGCCGTGGCGCTTACTCTAAAACTGCAGCCCGATTGCAACGTCACCTACACGGACGAGGCGATCTTGAAGTTCAAGCGCCAGGACGTCGCCATGGCGGTGGCCATTGATGGCGGCCTGATTACGCCGATCATCCATGATGCGGGAAACAAGGGGCTCCGAGCCATTTCCGAGACCGCCAAGGAATTGGCAGAAAAGGCTCGCCACGGCAAGCTGGTGCCCGAGGAATTCCAGGGCGGCACATTCACGGTGTCGAACCTTGGCATGTTTGGCGTGAAGTCCTTCAACTCCATCATCAATCCACCACAGGGCGGTATTCTATCGGTCGGTGCCGGCGATCAGCGCGCCGTGGTCAAGGATGGGGCCCTAACCATCGCTACCATGATGACGTTGACGCTGGCGGTGGATCACCGCTGCATCGATGGTGCTACGGCGGCCACCTTCACCAAGGAACTGAAGGGGCTCCTCGAAGCCCCTTCGCTGCTGATGCTTTAGGGTAAGGAGCCGAACCATGGCCGATACCAACTTCGACGTCATCATCATCGGTGCGGGCCCGGGCGGCTACGTTACGGCCATCCGGGCCGCGCAATTGGGCATGAAGACGGCCATTATCGAGAAAAAACATCTCGGTGGCGTATGCCTGAACTGGGGTTGCATTCCAACCAAGGCGCTGCTGCGGACGGCTGAGATTTACGACTTCATAAAGCACGCGGGTGACTATGGCCTGAGCGTCGAAAAGGCGTCCTTTGACTTGAAGAAGGTTGTGGAACGCTCTCGCGGCGTCTCCAAGCAGCTTAACGCCGGCGTTGGGCACCTGTTGAAAAAGAACAAGGTGACAGTAATCGACGGGACGGCCAGGCTGAACGGGCCGGGGAAGGTCGACGTGACGGCCCCAGACGGTAAGGCGGCCCCGAGCCTGACCGGTAAACACATCATCATTGCCACGGGTGCGCGGCCGCGAACCCTACCCGGGCTGGAGCCCGACGGTAAGCTCGTGTGGACCTACTTCGAAGCCCTCGTGCCAGACACCATGCCGAAGTCGCTATTGGTCATCGGCTCGGGAGCCATTGGGATAGAATTTGCAAGCTTTTTCAATAGCCTGGGATCCGATGTGACGGTGATCGAAGTAATGGACCAGGTGCTCCCCGTGGAAGACGCCGAGATCGCCAAAATCGCTCACAAACAGTTTGAAAAGCACGGTATGAAGATCATGACCGGCACTAAGGTAACAAGGCTCGACAAGGCGGCCAACTCGGTCACCTGCACGGTCGAGGATTCGAAAGGCAAGACGCAACAGATCACCGTCGACCGGGTGATCTCGGCTGTCGGGGTCGTCGGTAACATCGAGGACACCGGGCTAGAAACTACCAAGGTGAAGACCGATCGGGGCTGCATTGTCATCGACGGCCACAGCCGCACGGCCGAACCCGGCGTTTACGCCATCGGCGACGTCGCCGGCCCGCCCATGCTGGCCCACAAGGCCGAGCACGAGGGTGTCATTTGTATCGAGAAGATCGCCGGCTTGGATACGCATCCTATGAAAAAAGAGCATATTCCGGGCTGCACTTATTGCCATCCACAGGTCGCCAGCGTCGGCCTGACGGAAGCCAAGGCG
>CAZNWX010000074.1:5196-9205 GCA_964576415.1 uncultured Magnetovibrio sp.
AGGTCAAGATCGGTCGCTTCTCCTTCATCGGCAACGGGAAGGCCATCGCGCTCGGCGAACCAGACGGCATGATCAAAACCATCTTTAACAAAAAAACGGGAGAGCTTCTGGGTGCGCACATGGTCGGAGCCGAGGTTACTGAGCTGATCCAGGGCTACGTGATCGCAATGGGTCTAGAGACCACGGAAGAAGACCTCATGCACACGGTCTTCCCGCATCCGACGCTTTCTGAGATGATGCACGAGTCAGTCCTCGACGCTTATGACCGCGTGATCCACATTTAGGCCACCATGACAAGCACTCGCTTGACCGATCAAGAAGTCGTCCTCTACCGGGAAAACGGGATCGTCATTCCGCGCGGTTTCAAGCTACCCGACAAAGATTTGGCCCGCTTGCGCAGCGCCGACAACCGGCTGTTGGAACGTAACACCGATACTATGACAAATCGGGCGTGGGAACCTATCTTAAAGCCATGAGTATCGTTGAAAATCTGCCCCGTAAAGGGGATCGCCTTCGGCACCCGGAAAAGGCCAAGAACACGCCCAATCCGGTGCAGCGGAAACCCGATTGGATCCGCGTCAAGGCGCCCAACTCGCAAGAATACAACGAGACGCGCAAACTCATGCGCGAAGCTAATCTGCATACGGTCTGCGAGGAGGCCGCGTGCCCCAACATCGGCGAATGTTGGTCGGCACGGCACGCCACGGTGATGATCCTGGGCGATATTTGCACCCGGGCCTGCGCATTCTGCAACGTGGCCACAGGCAAACCCAACATGGTTGACCCCATGGAGCCCGAGAACCTGGCCATTTCCGTCTCTAAGATGGGAATGCGCCACGTGGTGATCACGTCCGTGGACCGCGACGACCTGGACGACGGCGGCGCCGAACAATTTGTCCAATGTATCACCCGCATCCACGAGACATCGCGGGAGACAACGGTGGAGATTTTGACGCCAGATTTCCGCGACAAACCCGATAGCGCGCTGGAAAACGTCATCGCCGCTAAGCCCGATGTCTTCAACCATAATCTGGAGACCGTACCGCGTCTGTATCCCACGATCCGGCCGGGCGCGCGGTATTTCCATTCCTTGAAGATTCTGGCACGGGCGAAGGAACTGGACCCCATGGTGTTCACCAAATCCGGAATCATGGTCGGTTTGGGCGAGGAGAAGACGGAGGTCCTGCAGGTCATGGATGACCTTCGCTCTGCCGACGTGGATTTCCTGACTATCGGTCAATATCTCTCGCCAACCCCGCGCCACGCGCCCATCGACCGCTTCGTGACACCGGACGAGTTTGCCGAATACAAACGCATCGGCCTCGCCAAAGGCTTCCTGCATGTGGCATCAACCCCATTGACACGGTCCAGCTATCATGCCGACGATGATTTCCAGGCGTTGCGAGCTGCCCGGCAAGCCGCACTGGAGGTTTCGAGCACCTAGCTACGCGCTGCGGAGGACGCCAGATGAGTGAAAACCGGCCCCAAATTCCAATTGACGAGCCGTGCAACTGGACGGCGGCGGATTTGTCCTCGGCGCCCAAGCCCTACTACCTACTTGATTCGGCAATGATCGACGAGATAGAGACTGCCGCCCGGGTCGCCCTCGCAGAAGGCCGGCCACATTACGAATGGCGGAAAACGGACTTCGATCTCCACGTTTCCAGGCCGATGTTGGCTAAGGCCTACGCTGATATCGAAGATGGCGCCGGGTTTGCCATTGTTGGCGGATGGCCCGTGGACGATCACAGCTACGACATGAACGTCGCCGCCTACGGGGTGATCGCGTCGCATATCGGCGAAATCAAGATTCAAAACTACGAGGGCGACTGGGTCGTCGATGTGGTAAATGCAGACAAACCCTATTCCCACACTTCGCGGGGCTACCAAAGCGCCGATCTATTACCATTCCATTCGGACGGCGCGGATATCTCAGGCCTTCTCGGGTTGGGCGAAGCCGCGCGGGGCGGCGAGACGATCCTGGTCAGCGCCATTACCCTTTACAATACCATCGCTGACGAACGGCCGGATGTGCTAACGATCCTAGAACGGGGCTTCTATCATCACCGGCGAGGCCAACATCCGGCGGGCGAGCATCCCTTGTCCCCTGATCGCATTCCCGTTTTTGCATTCCACAACGGACTGTTGCATAGCTGCTACAACCGCAATCCTATCGAATGGGTCCGCCACGAGGGCATGGAGCTGATGGATCGGGAGATCGAGGCCCTGGATGTCATTGACGCCATCGTCGCCCGTCCAGAACTCCAGATGTCCATCAACATCGGTGTAGGGGAGATATTGTTCTTCAATAACTTTACCGCACTTCATTCGAGGACCGCCTTCGAGGATGACGCCGATCACAAACGCCATCTGGTTCGGCTGTGGCTGGAAGATCCCAACAGCAAGCGCCTCGGCGAGACCCTGTTAGATCTCTACGTCCCCGGTACGTCCCGCTATGAAGGTGTGGAGGACACACGGCAATAGACGATCGGCATTCATCGGCGGACCGCGCAAACAGCTAGTCGGATGGTGTGGCAAACATCCGCGCCATCAGGCAATCGCCGTGTTCCAAGCGGCGCGCCAAAAACGCCTGGGTGCGCTCCTGTCCCGGCGTATCGTCACCCGCCCATACCCACAAAGTCGCTAGGACCAGCATGGAACCGCCTAATTCATCGGCCTGGCGTTGCCGGCCGTGGCTGTCGATCATCGCCGCGTCCAGGATCAAGTGGACCAGTCGCGATAGGCTGAACACCATGGGCATCCAATGATGGGGATGGGGTGGATAGAGTTTCTGTCTGATGATCTGGGCACTGACCTGGCGCTCCGCTGCCAGCGCATTAAGCCAGCGCATGATCACCTCAAACAGCCGGTCTTTGGCCGGCTTTTTCGCAAAACCACGCTTTGTGGGCACCGCCAAGGTTTTGCTCGCACGTGTGAACCAGGCATCCGCAATGTCGTCCATGTCGCGAAACCGATCATGAATCTGGGCCAGCGGCACGCCGAAATGCGTCGACAAATGCATCATGCGAACCCGCGCCCAACCGTCCCGTCCGGCCAAGGCGATGGCTGCGTCGACGATGGAGTCGGCGGATGGTGGCGATGTCTTGGTGTGGCGCGTGCTCTTGGCCATAGCGCAATATATCACAAGTCGCCAGGTTATGCAGTACGCCGGAATACCCCAACGATTTCCACGTGCGCCGTATACCGAAATTGATCGACAGCGTACACCCGATCCAGGCCGTACCCCCCTTCAACCAGGGCGCGGGCGTCACGGGCGAATGTCCCGGGATCGCACATCCGCATCCGCTAGAGCCTCGGCCTGGTTAAGGGCGCCGGCGCGCGGCGGATCGAAAATGACGGCTTCGAAGTCTGACAATTCCACCGGCGTCAGAGGGTCACGGGCTAGGTCCCGGACGGCCGCCGTCACTGGCTTCAGGTTCGGTGTATGGCGGGCCGCACGGTCAAGGGCGGCGACGGCGTCAGCGTTCCCATCCGCTGCATAGATCCGTGCCGTTTCCGCCAACCGCAATGCAAATGGACCTACCCCGCAGTAGAGGTCCGCGATATGTTGCACATCGGTCAAAGAGCTCAGAACCAGGTCGCTCAGCATCTCCTCGCCGGCCGCCGTCGCCTGAAGAAAGCCGCCCGGCGCGGCAACCACTTGCGCCGACCCCATATGCAGATAGGGTGCTCGTCTTTCGACCACGATATCGGTGTTCCAGGTCACCCGCGCCAGGTCATATTCATGGGCCGCGTCCGCCAGTGCGACCTGGCGATCATAGGAAAGATCGCCAACATGACGAAGGTCACAATCCAGACCATTTTCGGTTTCGGTCCAGTGCAGATTGACCTCACCATTTTCCAGATCAAGGGCCGCCGCCATGCTCGCGCTCATATCGAATACCGAGTGCAGGCCGGGGGTGAGGAGCAGGCAGTGATCGACGGCGCGAAGCTGATGGCCGCGTACCCGCATGAACCCGACGGATACGCGACCACCGAGGCACCGGGC
>CAZNWX010000075.1:0-9115 GCA_964576415.1 uncultured Magnetovibrio sp.
GGTCATTTCGCCCTCGTATTCGAAGCTCACGTTGCGCTTGTCCAACAGCTTCACTGCGTAACGGACAACCTCAGCACGGGCCAGTTCCGGGTGGCCAAAGTTAGAGTAAGAGATCAACGCGATGCGCGGGTTATGGCCCAGGCTGCGGGCCACCTCCGATGTCTGTTCGGCGATGTCGGCTATCTGCTCGGCGGACAGGACTTCGTGCACGGCAGTGTCAGCGACAAACAAGGTCTGGCCGCGCGACATGACCAGTGACAACCCGAAGGCATGGCGGTCCGGATCGACCTCAAGGACATGCATGATCTGTTGCAGCGCGCGGTGGTAATTGCGGGTCAAGCCCGTGACCAGTACATCGGCGTCGCCGGCTTCCACCATCAGTGCGCCGAACAGATTGCGGTCGCGTTTCACCAGGCGTTCGCAGTCGCGCTCCAGATAGCCACGGCGCTGCATACGTTCGTAGAGCATATCCATGTAGGTTTGCGTGTCCGGGCTGAGCTTCGAATTGGTGATCTCAATGTCGTTGGAGGCTGGCAGGCCCAAGCGACCCAACGCATCTTTGATCCGCTCTTCCCGGCCGACCAGCACGGGCGTACCGAACCCGCCGTTCAGGAAGGCATAAGCGGCGCGGATGCTTTTCTCCTCTTCCCCTTCGGCGAAGACCACCCGCTTGGGGTTGGCCCGCAGGCCCTCGAAAATCCCGTGCAAGGAACCCGCCGTCGGGTTGAGGCGCGACGACACTTCGACCTCATAAGCGCCCATGTCGATAATCGGCCGCTGGGCAACACCGGAGTCCATGGCGGCTTGAGCTACGGCCTTTGGCACGGCGATGATCAGGCGCGGATCAAAGGGTGCGGGGATCAGGTAATCGGGCCCATAGCGAAGGCGCGAGCCGGCGTAAGCGGCGTCCACTTCGTCGGGCACGTCCTCGCGGGCGAGTTCCGCCAGGGCCTGTGCGGCGGCGATCTTCATCTCATCGTTGATGGTCGATGCCCGCACGTCCAACGCGCCGCGGAAAATATAGGGGAAACCCAAGACATTGTTGATTTGGTTTGGATAATCCGACCGGCCCGTGGCGATGATGGCATCATCGCGCACGGCGCGCACGTCTTCGGGAGTGATCTCCGGATCCGGGTTGGCCATTGCGAAGATCAAGGGTTGGGCGGCCATGGAGAGCGCCATATCCTGGGTAACGGCACCGGCCACCGAGAGCCCGATGAAGCAGTCGGCGCCCTTCAGGGCCTCCTCCAGCGTGCGGGTCGGCGTGGAGGAGGCGTAGGCCGACTTCCACTGGTTCATGCCCTCCTTGCGGCCCTTGTAGATGACGCCCTTGGAATCGCACATGATGATGTTCTTGCGCGGCATTCCCATGTTGATGAAAAGCTCGGCGCAGGCGATGGATGCGGATCCGGCGCCGTTGATCACCATCTTGAAACGATCGATCTTGCGGCCCGTGAGTTCCAGCGCGTTGATCAGGCCGGCGGCCGTGATGATGGCGGTACCGTGCTGGTCGTCATGGAAGACCGGAATGTTCAGCTCTTCGCGCAGGCGCTGTTCGATGATGAAGCATTCGGGTGCCTTGATGTCTTCGAGGTTGATGCCACCAAAGCTGGGGCCGAACCGCTTTACGGTCTCAACAACCTCGTCGACGTCCTCAGAGTGCACCTCGACGTTGAAGCCGTCGACGTCGGCGAAACGCTTAAACAAGACAGACTTGCCTTCCATCACCGGCTTTGCGGCCAGCGCCCCGATATTGCCAAGACCCAAAACGGCCGTGCCGTTTGACACGATGGCGACGATGTTGCCCACGGCCGTGTAGTCGTAAGCCAGATCGGCGTCGCGGTGGATTTCCAGGCAGGGCGCGGCGACACCAGGTGAGTAGGCTAATGTCAGGTCTCGCTGCGTTGTTAACGGTTTGGTCGCGTGGACCTCCAGTTTGCCCGGGCGGCCCTTGGCGTGCATGCGCAGCGCCTCTTGGCCCAGGAGCTTGTTCGCTTGTTCGTCCATGATGTTCAATCTGCCCCAAGAGATTTAGCGTGTCCGCACGACCCGTGCTCTCGCGTTTCTTTCACCACCGCGCCGAGACTGTTAAGGTCATTGTGCCAAAGCCCTACGGCGTGTAAAGCGCCATTGGTCCGCACTGAATCCGAGCAGTCGTCCATGTCATCGCCCATTTTCCAAAAGCCCGCCACCGCCGCCGAAGCTGCCGCACCGGCAGTGGGACACGTGTCCGGCAAGGAACAGGAATCGGACGGGGAGGGCCCATTCATAACGCCACCACCGCCATCTAAAATCGCGAAGGGTGGCGTCACGCCCATGATGGCGCAGTTTCTGGGCATCAAAGCCGATCACCCGGACAGCCTCTTGTTCTATCGCATGGGCGATTTCTACGAACTGTTCTTCGAAGACGCCGTGAAAGCGGCAGCGGCGCTGGACATCGCGTTGACCAAACGCGGTAAGCACCTGGGTGAGGACATCCCCATGTGCGGCGTGCCCGTGCATAGTCACGAGGCCTACCTTAACCGTCTCATTCGACACGGCTTCCGGGTCGCCATCTGCGAGCAGACGGAGGACCCTGTGGAGGCTAAGAAGCGTGGCGCGAAGGCCATTGTGCGGCGCGATGTGGTGCGCGTCGTCACCCCGGGAACGCTGACTGAGGACACGTTGCTGGATGCCCGCCGCCACAACTACCTGGCCGCCATCGCGCAGACCCAGAGGGCGTTCGGTCTGGCCTGGATCGATGTCTCCACGGGCGCGCTTATGACCCAGCCCCTAGAAGCCCTCGATGTAGACGCTGCACTGGCCCGGATAGACCCAGGAGAGCTCTTGGTTGCCGACACGGTACTAGCGAAGCCTGCCTTCGAGGGCCTGGTTGGGGCCTGGGCTGAACGGCTGACACCATTGCCGGCGGTGCGCTTGGACTCCGCATTGGGCCGCAAACGTTTGGAGGCGGTGTATGGCGTCGCAGCCCTGGACGCCTTCGGCGATTTCAGCCGTGCAGAGATCGCCGCCGCGGGGGGCGTGGTCGATTACGTGGCGCTCACGCAGAAAGGCAAATTGCCGCGTATTTCGCCGCCCGTGCGTTTCACGGCCGGCGCAATCATGGAGATTGACGCCGCTACCCGGCGTAATCTGGAACTCACGCGGACCTTGTCAGGTGAAACCCAGGGCAGCCTACTTAGCGTCATCGACCGGACCGTCACCGGCGCCGGAGCCCGCACCCTGGGGCGACGACTCGCGCAGCCGTTGACTGACCCGGAGGCCATTGCTGAGCGCCTGGATGCGGTTCAGTTTTTTGTCGACGGCGGTCGCGTGCGAGCGGACGCGAGAGATGTTCTGGGTGCTGCGCCGGATGTGGCCCGGGCCTTGTCACGCTTGACCGTCGGTCGGGGCGGGCCACGCGACTTGGCCGCCGTCCGCGATGGCCTAGTCGCTGCAATGGCATTGGCAGCGCAGATCGACGAGAGCCCGGCGGTGGCCTTGCCCAAGAACATCGTTGATGCGCAAGCGGACCTGGCCGGCCACGAGGTTCGGATTGCCCGGCTCGCTGATGCCCTGGCCGATGAACTGCCTTTCCTGGCCCGCGATGGCGGTTTCATCCGCGCCGGCTATCACGCGGATCTCGACGAACTGGTGGCGCTCCGCGACGAGAGCCGCAAATTAATCGCTCAATTGCAGGCCCAATATGTCAAAGACACGGGCCGCGTCGGCCTGAAGATCAAACACAACAACGTCCTTGGTTATTTCATCGAGCTGCCTGCGAAGCAGGCGGAGGGTCTGGCAGCTGGGGAAGATAGCCCCTACATCCACCGTCAGACCATGGCCAATGCCATGCGGTTCACCACGGTGGAGCTTTCCGAACTGGAGGGGCGCATCCTCAAGGCGGCGGACCGGGCCTTGGCCTTGGAGATTTCCCTAATGGATGACCTGGTGAATCAGGTCACGGCGGAGGCCGAGCCGGTGGCGCTGGCCGCCGAAGCCCTGGCTGATGTCGATGTGATGTCGGCGTTGGCGGAGTTGGCGGTGACGCGGCGCTATGTGCGGCCGTCCGTGGACGCCAGCCATGCCTTCACCATCGAAGGCGGCCGTCATCCTGTGGTGGAGGCGGCTCTGGAGCGGGGTGGCGACGGCCAATTTGTCGCCAACGATTGCCATCTGGGCTCCGCTGACGAGATCGAGGACGCGGGGCGGTTGTGGTTGCTGACGGGACCTAACATGGCGGGCAAGAGCACCTTTTTGCGCCAAAATGCGCTGATCGCGGTGATGGCCCAGGCTGGATCTTTCGTGCCGGCGGCGGCGGCGCGTATTGGGGTGGTTGACCGGCTGTTTTCCCGGGTCGGCGCGTCGGACGATCTAGCCCAGGGGCGGTCGACCTTCATGGTGGAAATGGTTGAGACCGCGACCATCCTCAATCAGGCAGGGGCCCGTGCGCTCGTGATACTTGACGAAATTGGGCGCGGCACGGCGACTTACGATGGTCTCTCTATCGCCTGGGCGGTGGTCGAGCACCTGCATGAAGAGAACCGCTGTCGGGCTTTATTCGCCACGCATTATCATGAATTGACGGCCTTGTCGGGCCGCCTCGATCATCTCAGTTGCCACACTATGCGAGTGAAGGAGTGGCAGGACGACGTGGTGTTCCTGCATGAAGTAGCGGCCGGTGCGGCGGATCGATCCTACGGGATCCATGTGGGCAAATTGGCGGGGCTGCCGGCTGGGGTCGTGAACCGTGCCGAGGCCGTTTTGAAGACCTTGGAGGCCGATGAACAAGTGTCCGCCATGCGTGATCTGGCGGCAGATCTACCCTTGTTCCAATCTCTGTCTGGGGCATCATCCGCCGCTGAACAGACAGGGCCTACACCCGTCGAACAGGCCGTAGACCGCATAACCCCGGACGATATGACCCCCCGCGCCGCACTTGACTTTATATACGAAATAAAACGGTTTCGGGATGATAAAACAGACAAGTAATCTTATTTAAGGAATTCCGATCGCCGGCAAAGATAAGCTCAACCCGACGATCTATTTAAGTTTCATTGTGATGGTTATATCAATGAGATACGCCACGGATGTAGGGCGCATTTGTGATGCAAGCAAAACGTTTGTTGAAGATTCGTTTCACCTTTGCTTGGCGGCTCTGACGAACTATAGTTTCTCTACCTCAGGAGATCGGCCCGCCATGCCGCAAGAGAGTATTCGCGAACCCCGCCAGATCATTGACCGCAAAGCCTTTAAGGCTGAGTTGGAGGAATTGGTGGCGTGGTCCGGATACACGCCGAAAACCCAAGGCAAGGTTCTTGAGATCTTTAAGCGTGCCTACCGAACCGGCTGGGATGAGGTGCGCCGCCGCTTTGAAGACGCCGAAGCTGGCGGCCCTGAGACCACGCATGCCCACGCTCATCTGATGGATCAGGTAGTGCGCCTGATCCACGAATTTGCCTTGAGCAGCGTCTACCCAGCCGCCAATCCGACTACTGGAGAGCAGATGGCGGTAATCGCTACGGGCGGCTATGGGCGCGGCGAGTTGGCACCGTTCTCTGACATCGATTTGATGTTTTTGTTGCCGTACAAGCTGACGCCACATTCGGAACAGGTCGTGGAATACACGCTCTATTCGCTCTGGGACTTGGGCCTCAAGGTCGGCCATGCGACGCGCTCCATTGAGGAAACCATTCGGCTTGCAGACGACGATTTGACCATTCGGACCAGCCTTTTGGACGCCCGCTGGCTCTGGGGTAACCAGGCCCTGTTCCGCGAGTTTCAGACGCGATTTCACGAGGAACTGGTGGTCGGCAGCGGACCGAAGTTTGTCGAGGAGAAGCTGGCTGAGCGCGATGAGCGCCACAGGCGCATGGGCGACACCCGATACGTCCTTGAGCCCAATTTGAAAGAGGGAAAGGGGGGCCTACGCGATCTGCAAACCTTGTTTTGGATCGCTAAGTACCTCTACCAAGCTGCCAACGCCCAGGACTTGAAGGAGGCCGGCGTGCTGACCGCCGCCGACGTAAAGAGTTTTGCCAAGGCGGAAAACTTTCTATGGACGGTTCGTTGCCATCTGCATTACCTGGCGGCCAGGCCGGAAGAGCGCCTGACATTCAATGTCCAGGAAGAACTGGGCAGCCGCATGGGCTACAAGGACCACGCCGGCACGCGTGGTGTGGAACGGTTCATGAAACACTACTTTCTGACCGCAAAGGACGTCGGTGATTTGACGCGGGTTCTGTGCGCGGTCATGGAAGAGCAGCACAAGAAGCGCCGCGCGCCCTCATGGCTAAGTGGCATCCGGTTCGGAAAGAAGGAGATCGAGGGCTTTCGTATTGAGGGCGGACGGATCACCATTGACGGCCCCAAGGACATGAAGAAGAACCCGGTCCGCATGCTGCAACTCTTCCATGTGGCGCAGCATCATGGCCTGGATATTCACCCCCGCGCCATGCGGCTGGTGTCGCAGAACCTGAAGCTGGTGGACAACGACCTACGCGAGAACATGGAGGCGAACCGCCTGTTCATGGAGATCCTGATTGGCCCGGACCCGCGCACGGCGCTCATGTGGCTGAACGAGACCGGCGTGTTCGGCCGGTTTATTCCCGATTTCGGCCGGGTCGTGGCGCAGATGCAATACGACATGTACCATGTCTACACAGTGGACGAGCACACCATCCGGGCCATCGACATCCTGGACGGTATCTGCACGGGCCGCCTCAAGGAAGACCACCCGGTCTCCTGCGAGGTGGTCAAGGAAGTGCAGTCGCGCCGGGCACTGTTGGTCGCTGTTTTGCTGCACGATATCGCTAAGGGCCGTGGCGGCGATCACTCGGAGCTGGGCGCTGAAGTGGCCGACAAACTTTGTCCGCGCCTGGGCCTCAGCGATTGGGAAACGGAAACAGTCTCTTGGCTGGTGCGACATCACTTGCTGATGAGCCATTTGGCCTTCAAGCGCGATCTCGACGATCCAAAGACGGTGGCTGACTTCAGCGATCAGGTGCAGTCGCCGGAACGGCTCCGCATGTTGCTGGTGTTGACGGTCGCCGATATCCGAGCCGTCGGACCGAATGTCTGGAATAACTGGAAGGCTGGTTTGCTGCGGGAACTCTACTGGCGGGCTCAGGAAGTCTTGAGTGGCGGCGCCCCCGAAGAACGACGGGTAGAGCGGGCTGAACGTGCCAAGGCCCACCTGAGAGCCCGGCTGACGGATTGGCCTGAGGGCGAGATCGAAACGCACCTGGAGCGGGGCCAGCCCGCTTATTGGTTGGGCGTCGATACGGAGACCCTAGTCCGGCACGCGAACGTGATCCGTGCCGCTGAATCCCAGGACGAACCGTTCCTTATCGAGGCTCGCGACGACCCTGACCGAGGGGTGTGCCTGCTCACCGTCTATGCGCCGGATCACCCCGGATTGTTCGCCAATATTGCCGGTGCCCTGGCGCTGGCCCAGGCCTCCATTGTCGATGCTAAGATCAACACGCTTACCAACGGAATGGCCCTCGACACCTTCGCCATTCTTTTGGGCGATGGGGGCGGGTCGGCCCGGGCATTAGACCAGAAGCGTCTCCGCAAGCGCATCGCCGACGCCATCCAGGGGAAGGTCCGTCCGGCGCGGGCGTTAGCCGAACGTGCTGCCGGCCCCATGCGCCGCCGGACCGAAGTGTTCACGGTGCCGCCCCGCGTACTCATCGACAACAATGCGTCGAACACCCTCACGGTCATCGAAATCAACGGCCGAGACCGCCCGGGATTGCTGCATGACGTGACCCAAGCGCTGACGGACGAGGGGTTGCAAATTTCCAGCGCTCATATCTCAACCTTTGGCGAGCGGGTCGTCGATGTCTTTTATGTCAAAGATGTGTTTGGCCTGAAGATGGACAGCGAAACTAAAACCTGCGCCGTCCGAACCCGCTTGCTGGACACCGTCGCCGTCGATGCGTCCGCGATTGCGGCGGAATAAGCATCCGATGCCGACGACGGACATGGAATTTGACGGCGAGGCTATTGCTGGGGGCATTGTCCGTTGGGCCGCCATGGAGAGCCCCAGTTACGACCTGACCGGCGCGTCACTGATCAAGGCGTCCATCACCGGGGCAAACCTAGAGCAGGCCCTGTTCGTCAACGCGGGCAAGGACTTCTGTGGCGCTGAAATTTCTGATGACCTGCCTGGGAAATACAAGAAATAGCGTTCTGCTTTAGCGGTCGATCCAACGAAATGTCAGATTGATCCTCGCCGCCACTGGTTCTGTGGTTTTTGGTAGGGCATGTTGCCAATGGGACTGGGTTTCACCGGACATGATTAGGAGACTGTCGTGGTCCAGGGTGAGCCGGCATTTGTGGGCATGATTTTCGAGCGCCCGAAACACAAACCGGCGTGGCGCGCCTAGACTCAATGATGCGATGACAGGTTGTCGGCCAAGTTCTGGTTCGTCATCGCTGTGCCAGCCCATGCTGTCGTAGCCGTCGCGGTAGAGGTTCAGGAGAACCCCGTTGAAGGATGTGCCGGTCAATTCCTCAACGCGTTGTCGGATGGCGCGCAGCGTTGTGCCCCATGGCGCCGGCGGCCATGTCAGGCGGGAATACGTGTACGTATGGTCCCCCACCCATGCGGTCAACCGGGGTGATGGTATCCGCCGGCCAAACATTTGAATAGACGCGGTGCGCCAAGAAACGCCTGTCATCAGCGTCGCGCAGGTATCGTCGGCCCAGGCCTGGCCTAGCGCGCTGTGGATCAAGAAGACATTAGCATTCGGTAGATGCACCGGCGAGACAGCTCGCGCCGGATGCGCTCCCGCAGACGCCGAGCCCATCCGCCCGGCCGCCGTCAATGGACCCGCGGCGCCTGATAATAGGTGGATCGGTCTTCCGACTGAATCATGATGTCCATGAGTTGGCCGGCCCTGAGTACGTTCAGCGGCACCCCCGTACCCGCTGTCCCGAGTGACCACATGGCGCGGAACAACTCGGGCAGGGTCAACACGGACTGTTTGGCAACGCCGACGATCAGATCGCCGGGCTTTAGTCCGGCTGAATCTGCCGGCCCATTGTCCCACAAGCCGACAACGACAATCCGGCCATCCGACTCCGCGGTCAGCGCCCCGATCCACGGCCGCGCAGCCCGCTGTGGGCT
>CAZNWX010000076.1:0-9114 GCA_964576415.1 uncultured Magnetovibrio sp.
GGATTCCGTGCCGACCCGGAGTTCGATCCGTCCATCAGCGCGGAAACGAACCTCGGCCCCCTCCTCCGGGATCGAACGTGCGGTTTCCAAGAAACAGGCTACGCCCAACCCGCGCAACTTGCCGCGGGATCGCGCTTCCGCGCGGCGGATATCGAACCCGGCCCGGTCGATCCGGTTGGCCGCGGCATCGATATTGGCGCCGAAGCGGCCACCGTCGATGGTGATGCCGAGGGAGGATCTATAAGGAAATTCTGCAATGGCGTTGCGTCGACGCAAGTCCACCGGGTCAAAGCCCAGTCGCCGGGCCGCCACTTCGACGATCCGCTCCATCAGGAAATTGGCTTCCGGTTTACCGGCGCCCCGGTAAGCGTCCACGGGCGCAGTGTTGGTGAACACGCCGCGCACGTCCATGAATACGTGCGGCACGTTATAAATACCGCCCATCGCTGTGGGCGCCGATTTGGTTGGGATGTTAGGAGCCACAGAGGACAGGTACGCCCCCATGTTGGACACTATGTCCACCTCTAACGCGACAAACCGGCCTTCCGCGTCCAGACCCAGGCGCGCGGAGGCTCGCATGTCCCGTCCGTGGGCGGCTGCGGCAAAGTCCTCGGCGCGATCGGCCACCCACTTAATGGGTCGGCCTAGGCGCTTCGCCGCCCAGGGCAGCAGGACCCATTCCGGATAGATGAAGTTCTTCAGCCCAAACCCGCCGCCCACGTCCGGCGCTTTCAAGTGGAACCGGTTCGCGGGCAGATCAAACACTTTGGACAGTTCACTCTTGATCCCGTGAAGGCCCTGACCGGTGAAGGTTAGGGTGTAACGATCGCTATTCGGATCGTATTCGCCAAGACCGGCCCGTGGCTCCATCGGTACGGCACTGACCCGGTTGTTGACCAAGTCCAAGTCGACCACATGCGCGGCCTCCGCTAATTTGGCACGGGTGTCGTCGGCATTGCCGGCCTGGAATCGAAACGCCAGGTTGCCCGGCGCTTCCGGCCAGATCTCCGGTGCGCCCTTGTTCAGGGCGGCTATCGGGTCCGTGACGGCATCCAGGGGCTCAAACTCGGCATCGATCAACTCGGCTGCTTCGACTGCGGCGGAGAGGTTTTCGGCGACAACTAAGGCGAAGATATCGCCCACCTGACGGACCCGCCCGCGAGCCAACGCCCGGCGCGGTGGGATGATTAACGGCGAGACTGCGTCAAAGACAGCGTTGCAGGGAAGCGGATTAAGGTTATCGGGCGCAAGATCGGCGTCGGTGAATACGGCGAGCACTCCAGCGGAGGCGCGCGCCGCCGCCGTATTGATGCGTATTATGGTCGCATGCGCATGATCGGAGCGGACCATGACCGCGTGCAGTTGTTGATCTGCATTTAGGTCGGCGCTGTAGGTCGCCGCGCCGGTCAGGAAACGGGCATCTTCGAGACGTGGCGTGAATGGCAGCGGGGATGGGTCAGGCACGGTACAATTTAAGACTGATGGCCGTAGGGAATAACCAGATTGGAATTGCCTTCGTTCGCTTCCGCCGACCTAGCGGAGCCTCCAACCGGAAAGATAGTGAAGATCAAAAACGGGAAAAGTTTTAAGCGCATCATGGCGTCTCCCTACCACATGATCGCTTCTAGCACCGGCGTTCCGTAGGACGCCAGTGAAATGTCTAGGGTACAACGGTCCGGGCGGCGTAGGTCGCCGCCGGGCCCAGCAGCTCCTCAATGCGGATCAGCTGGTTATACTTGGCCAAACGGTCCGAGCGGCTAAGCGAACCTGTCTTAATCTGACCGGCGTTGGTGGCCACGGCAATGTCGGAAATCGTCGTGTCCTCGGTTTCCCCGGAGCGGTGCGAGATGACCGCGGTATAGTTGGCCTTGTGCGCCATTTCCACGGCCTCCAGGGTCTCGGACAGAGTGCCGATTTGATTGACCTTAATTAAGATCGAATTGCCGACCCTCTTCTTGATCCCGTCCGCCAGGCGCTTCGGATTAGTGACGAACAGGTCATCGCCCACCAACTGCACTCGGTCGCCAATCGCGTCCGTGAGCGCTTTCCATCCTTCCCAGTCGTCTTCGGCCAGGCCATCCTCGATGGAGATGATGGGATATTTCGACGTCAAGCCCGCGTAGTAGTCAACCATACCAGCGGCATCCAGGGTCTTATCTTCGCCGGCCAGGATGTATCGGCCGTCCTTGTAGAATTCCGAGGATGCTGCGTCCAGGGCCAGCATGACATCGTTGCCCGGCTTATACCCGGCGCTTTCGATAGCTCTCATGATGAAGTCCAGAGCCTCGGCCGTGGAGCCGATATTCGGCGCGAAGCCGCCCTCGTCGCCGACGTTGGTGTTGTGGCCCGCGTCGTTAAGGCCTTTCTTCAGCGTTTGGAAGATCTCCGAGCCCATGCGGATGCCGTCCGCGCAGGTGGCGCCGCCCACGGGCATGACCATGAATTCCTGAAAGTCGATGGGATTGTCAGCGTGTTCGCCACCGTTGATGATGTTCATCATGGGCACGGGTAGCGTGTGGGCGAAGGCGCCGCCGATGTAGGCGTAAAGGGGTAAGCCCGCTTCTTCCGCGGCCGCTTTCGCGCAGGCCAGCGACACGCCCAAAAGTGCGTTGGCGCCGAGGCGGCTCTTGTTGTCCGTGCCGTCCAGTCCGATCATCGTCTGATCGATGTGTAGCTGGTCTTCCGCGTCGAAGCCGGAGATGGCGTCGAAGATTTCCCGGTTGACGGACTCGCATGCATTCAGCACGCCCTTGCCGCCGTAGCGGTCCTTGTCGCCGTCTCGAAGCTCCACAGCCTCGTGGGCGCCGGTGGACGCGCCCGATGGCACCGCGGCGCGGCCGACGACGCCGGTTTCTAGGGTCACGTCGACTTCGACGGTGGGGTTGCCGCGGCTATCCAGGATCTCGCGGGCGAAAATATCGATGATGGCGGTCATGGGAGGCTCCTGCGCTTCGAGGTCAAGGGCGGATGCGCACCTCATAGCGCTTGGGGCCGCGAGCGGCAAGCACCGGCTTTGTGATAAATTCCTTACTGATAGGAAGTGGGCCTTGTTGTGTTTTTTCATTTTCTCGTTGCAGCTGTGGCCTTGTCTGCCCTATCAGAGCGTATGTCCAATCTGATTTCCGTATCCGGCCTTTCGAAGACCTATGAGCCCGAATTTCAGGCGTTAAAGAATGTCGATCTGAACATTCGCGAAGGTGAGATTTTAGCCCTACTTGGCCCCAATGGAGCGGGCAAGACGACGCTGATCTCGATAATCTGTGGGATCGTCAACGCGACGGGTGGCACCGTCACGGTGGCGGGTTTCGACAATGTCAAGGATTACAAGAAGACGCGTGCGCTGATCGGCCTTGTACCGCAGGAATTAACCACGGACGCGTTTGAGACGGTGACCGCGACGGTGAATTTCTCCCGCGGCCTGTTTGGAAAACCGCGTAATCCTGAAGTGGTCAAGAAGGTATTGAAGTCGCTGACGCTCTGGGACAAACGAGACAAGATGATAATGACTTTGTCCGGCGGCATGAAACGTCGGGTGTTGATTGCCAAGGCCTTGTCGCACGAACCGCGCATCCTGTTTCTGGACGAGCCCACCGCTGGGGTGGATGTGGAACTCAGAAAGGAGATGTGGGCGGTCGTCAATGAGCTCCGTGCCGACGGTGTCACGGTGATTTTGACGACCCACTATATCGAGGAAGCCGAAGCCATTGCCGACCGGGTTGCGGTGATCAATCACGGCGAGATCATTGTCGTCGAAGAGAAGGACGAATTGATGCGAAAGCTCGGCAAGAAACAGCTGAGCTTTGAGTTGGCGACGCCCTTAGAGGCTGTGCCGGCAGCTTTGGCCGATTACGGCCTTGATCTCTCGGACGACGGCTTAAAATTGACCTACACGTACGACATCAACGCCGAGCGAAAGGGGATCACGGCACTGATGGCGGATCTTGGGAAGTCGGGCATCCGCTACCGGGACATGGAAACGCAGCAAAGTTCTCTTGAGGAAATTTTCGTCAGCCTGGTGAAGGAGGCGTCATGAACATCCACGGCGTCCTCGCCATCTACCGTTTCGAGATGGCTCGCACGAAGCGCACGATCCTGCAAAGCATCGTCTCGCCGGTGATCTCCACCTCGCTCTACTTCATCGTCTTCGGTTCCGCCATCGGATCCCAGATCAAGGAGATTGACGGTGTAAGCTACGGCTCGTTCATCGTGCCGGGATTGATCATGCTGACGCTCTTGACCCAGAGCATCTCGAATGCGTCTTTCAGCATCTACTTTCCGAAGTTCGTAGGCACGATCTATGAGCTCTTGTCTGCGCCGGTCTCCTATTTTGAGATCGTCTTGGGATATGTCGGCGCGGCGGCGACGAAATCGATCATGCTGGGCCTGATCATCCTGGCGACTGCCGGCTTCTTCGTGCCATTGGAAATCGCCCACCCCTTTTGGATGCTGGCGTTTCTGGTATTGACAGCAGTGACCTTCAGCCTGTTCGGGTTCATCATCGGCATCTGGGCCGACAACTTTGAGAAACTGCAGCTAGTGCCGTTGTTGGTGGTGACGCCCTTGGCGTTCTTGGGCGGCAGTTTCTATTCCATCTCCATGCTGCCGCCGTTGTGGCAGAAAATCTCGCTGCTCAATCCGGTACTCTATCTGGTAAGCGGCTTCCGTTGGAGCTTCTTCGAAAGCCAGGACGTGGCGGTGGGCGTCAGCTTGGGCATGATCTTGCTGTTCCTGGCGATCTGTGTCGGCATTATCTGGTGGATCTTCAAGACGGGGTATCGGCTGAAGAACTAGGCCTAATTTCCTCGGTGGATGCCCGGGTCAAGCCCGGGCGTAACGAGAGAATGCAGTCTTAGTTGAATTCTTATCATCGGCTACGTACCCTCGGACTTAGGAATTCAAAAAGCGGAGGTTCAATCAATGCCGATCACTGTGACCGTTTCCTATCCCAACACGCCCGGGTCCAAGTTCGACATGGACTATTACCTAGGTACGCACCTTGAATTGGTCGGCAAGTGCTGGGGTGACAAGCTGATCAGCGCGCGGGCTATCAAGGGTATAGCCACGCCCGATCCGGACACGCCGCCGCCTTACCAAGTGGTCGCCATCCTGGAGGTTGAAAGCCTGGAGGTCCTGCAGAAGGTACTAGAAGCGGACGGTGCCGAGATCATGGGCGACATTCCGAACTTCACCGATGTTGAGCCGGTGATTCAGATCAGCGAGAACCTGGTCTAGCCCCCCTATTGAGCCGCCGCCGGCGCTGTTTCCGGCGTGAAGGTCAAGATTCCCATGGGGCATCTGTTCATGTCGACTTTGTGCGTGGAATAGGCGATCGCTTTCTTCTTGGGGGATGGGGCTAGACCGGAGGCTTAGCGGTTCCAGATCACCGGGAACAAATCGCAATCCAATGGGTCGCCGGCGGCGATGCCGGGATCGCGTAGAATTTTCATGAGGTTCGGGCGTGGATTGTAAGTGACGTCGTCCCCAGTCCAGCGCGTCACATAGGCACGCCGGCGCAAGGAATTCGACGCGTTGCCTGGCGCGCCGTGCACCGTCAGTGCATGATGAACCGTGCAATCACCCGGCTCCAGATCGAACCAGACGATATCGTAGTCGTCGCGATTGGCTTCGATATCCGGAACCTCGGGCAAGTCTTCCTCGTACTTCTCATCGGGATTGAAGCTTACTGCCAAATAGCGCTGTCCCAAAAGGTGCGAGCCCTTGATGTATTCCACCGCGCCCGTGTCGTGGGTCACAGGGTCAAGCGCCAGCCACAGCGTGCAGATCTGATCTCCGTCAACGGGCCAATAGGTTGCGTCGTGGTGCCAGACGGTCCGCGTGGTCGCGCCTGGGTCCTTGATCAGGAGTTGGTCGAACAGAAGGTTGATCTTGTTCGATCCCATAAGTTGACCAGCTATTTCGGCGCCCGGGGATTCCCGCACTGCCCTCTCGAACCCCTCCATGTGGTGCGAGATGAAGGTGTCGAAAAAGAACCCCTTCTCTCCTTCCTTTTGGTCCACGTTTTTGCGCATGGGCGACGGTTTGGCCATGTCCGCGTCTACCTGTTCACGCAGATGTTCCACCCAGTCCGCATCGAAAAAACCACGCAGACAGACTATGCCGTCACGCCGGTAGGTTTCGATTTCTTCATCGGTGATTGGTCGGTGTAGGTTCTGGTTCATGGCCGGTCCTTCTCAATCTTCGCCTGCGGCGGCCTGCGGCAGGCCATCCATATTGGCGCCGGTTGCTTCCAGATCATCCATGACCCCATCTTCCATGGCGATCATCAGCGAATCGTTGATCCGGTTGAAGAACCCGCAAAGCGCGATGCGGAACGTTAGCTCGAAAATCTGCGGCTCGGTGAAGTGTTCCTTTAGGCGCTGGAAGATGCCGTCACGAATGTATTGGAAGTTGTTAGTGACCTGAACCGAATAGTCGCGGACGAGATGGTCGACCTCGTCGAAACCGGGAACCTCGTCATCTAACAGTCGATCGAAGGCGTCGGCTTCGAATCCCTGCTTGGTCATACGCGGACCATGGTGAACGACGCAGTATTCGCAGGCGTTGATTTTGGAGACGGTGACCAGGGCGATTTCAAGGTAGCGCTTGGGCAGGACGCCCTCGTCCTGCAACTCCAGCAAGAGGCCCATGATGTGGCGCAGCGCCGGGGGCCGTTGGGCGAACACCTTCGCCTGGTTCTCGAAGGGGCCGTATTCAGTGATGTAGCGGTTAAAAATATCCTGCGCATCCGGGGGCAGCGACCCGGCGTCGATTTCGCTGATTCGTGGCATATATCTTCCTCCCTTACCGCGTCCGCCGGCCAAGTGGAGGCGCCGGTTCAGTCGTTTTCGTGCACGTTAAAAAAAAGGCCTTGCTTTGGTGCTGCGTGGATGCAGATGATACTCCAGAAATTCGTGGATGGCCTCAACTAATCATTTAAACAATCGATTGTGAACGATTGAATCAACAGGGAGAAACAAACATGAAGTTTCATAGGACTATTGCCAGTGCCCTTCTGGGTGGGGCTATCGCGCTGGGCGCGACACAGGCTTCCGCCGAGATCCAGAAGTACAACTTCGAAGTGGTCGGCACTTGGGGTTTCTTGGAAAACTGGAAGCAGTTCGAGAAGAAATTTTGGACCGAAATGCTGCCAAAGGCGTCCGGCGGCAAGCTGACGGCGAACGCCAAGCCCTACACGGAATTGGGCCTTAAAGGCTACGAAGTCATGTCCGGTCTGAAGAAAGGCGCCTATGACGGCGTGCATGCGCTGACCTCCTACAGTGCCAAGGCGAGCCCGGCCCTCGAAGGCATAGATTTGGCCGGCGTCATCCAGGACTTCGACACCTATCGCAAGGCGGTGAACGCCTATCGCTCAATCCTTGAGCGCGAGGTTGCGGAAAAGTACAACGCCAAGATCATCAACATGTACCCGTTCCCGAGCCAGCAGCTCTGGTGCAACCTAAAAGACAAGTCCATCAAGAAGGTGCCGCTCTCGAGTCTGGCCGGCAAGAAAATCCGGACCTATTCCCGGACCTTGGGTGACTTTATCGAAGGCCTGAATGCATCCGCCGTGACCATCGCTTTTGCCGAAGTGGTACCGGCCCTGCAGAAGGGTGTGGCCGACTGCGGTATCACCGGCACGATGCCGGCCTATAACGCCAAGTGGTGGCAGGTCGTGACGCACAACATCCGCGTTCGCGTGGGTTATGCGGCGACGTTCACCGCGATCAACATGGACACCTGGAAGAGCTTGAACGCCGAAACGCAGAAACTGATCATGGATCAGGCTGCCATCCTGGAAAATGAAATTTGGGAATTCGAAGTGTCCCTAGACCAGAAAGGCATGGACTGCAATGCCCAGGGCCCATGTGACAAAGGGAAGCCCGGTGGCATGGTTGCGGTGACGCCGACGGCCGAAGACCAGAAAATGCTGAAGGACATTGCGCAGAACGTCGTCCTGAAGCGTTGGGCCAAACGCTGCGGCCAGAAGTGTGCCGACGAATGGAACGCGACGATCGGCAAACTCGTTGGCATGACGGCGACCGAATAATTCGGAATTTCGTCTGAAGGAAACGTTGACCGCGCGGGTGCGTTTGTCGCCCGCGCGGTTTTATGCGCATAACGCGGAGATATTCTATGTTCCGGACTATTCAAGATAGATTGACCGACATTTCCCGCGTTGCCGTATGGGTCGGGGGCGGAGCGCTCCTGTTGTCGGCCATTATGGTGACGCTTGATGTGTTGGCCCGGAAAATGTTCGGGGTCACCATTTCAGGCTCGGATGAGATTTCCGGTTACGTGTTCGCCGCCGCCACCACGTGGGCCTATTCCTATTGTTTGTTTACGCGCGCTAATATCCGTATCGACGCGCTTTACAATGTACTCAATCTACGGACCAAGGCGCTTCTCGACATCGTCGGGATCTTATTGCTGCTTTATTACATTTACCTCCTCTTCACCAACGCCTGGGGTATGTTCGCCGAGAATTGGGAATTTGATTCGACGGCGCAAACGACCCTCGCGACGCCGCTCTGGATTCCTCAGATTTTCTGGATTTCAGGTCTCTGCTTCTTCCTGATTTGTTTGGCTTTCGTGTCGACACGATGCATAGCCTCGGTAATCAAGGGCGATTGGCAGACCATCCATGATATCGCCGGCGTGAAGTCTGTGGCAGAAGAGATCGACGAGGAGACCCACGTCTGATGCCCTTCGTCATTGTTTCCATCCTCATGGCCCTGATTGTCGCTGCGGTGCCTGTGGCGGCGGTGTTGGGCATTCTCAGCCTGTCCTTGGACGAATTGTTCATGCGCGGTCGGCGCTCGCTGATGTTGGGCGACTTCGTTTGGGAACAAAGCATCGAATACATTCTGGTCGCCATCCCGATGTTCATTTTGCTTGGGGAAATCATGCTGCGTGCCGGCATTGCGCTTCGCATGTACAACGCGGTGATCCAGTGGCTCAGCTGGCTGCCCGGCGGTCTCATGCACGCGAATATCGGGTCCTGCGCTATTTTCGCGGCCTCTTCGGGGTCATCCGTCGCGACGGCCGCCACGGTCGGTACGGTCGCCTACCCTGAAATCGAAAAGCGGAACTACAATGAACGCTTGTTCCTGGGAT
>CAZNWX010000077.1:0-2387 GCA_964576415.1 uncultured Magnetovibrio sp.
TCGATGACTAGCGAACCGACACCAGCCGTCTCCACTACACCCGATGCGTCAAACAATACCCGCTTCACGACTTCGCCAACCGGCAGCATGGTAATGATGATATCGGCGCCATCAGCCGCATTAGCTGGCGATGAGGCTGCGGATCCACCATTGGCGACATGATTCGCGACAGCGTCCGCGTCCGTGTCATATCCGGCCACCCGATGCCCGCCCTCAATTATATTTCGGGCCATGACAAGGCCCATCGTGCCCAATCCGATAAATGCTACGTTCGCCATGCGAATATTCTCCAAAATGAAGGCTGATGACTACTCAGCGCTGGTTGATTATCATGTATGGCTAACCGAACTTGTCTCAGAGACAAGAGGTTGAATTTGACCTTAATACTACATAGTATTTGGCCGAGGCATATAAAAATAATTTTCCTACCAACGTTGCACAGGAGGCAGACGTGAAGAGACACTCAAATTTATGGGTCGGGGCTGTATTTGCCGTGGCCGGATTGCTGATGTCCGCTGAAGCATCAGCTAAGAAACTTACGATGAACATTGGATTTTCGGTTACCGAAGGACATCCTTACGGGACGTTCATGAAGACATTCGCCGAACGCTTCGAAACGCTGTCGGGCGGTACCGTTCGCGTAAAAGTACACTGCTGTCACAAAATGGGCAGTGAGCAGGAGCAATTTAAAAAGCTCCAGCTGGGCACTCTGGATGGGACAATGATCGCGCAGAACAATGCGGGCCCCTTCTTCCCGAAGATCGACCTCTTGGTCCTGCCTTACATGATCCAAAACTATCATGCCGTGAAAGTTGCGGATGGTCCCATCGGCCAGAAAATCTGGGGCGATATGCCCAAAGAGGTGGGCGTGCACCTGGTATCGATCCCGTTGTTCTCGTTCCGGCATATCTATAACACGAAAATGCCAATTAACAGCCTGGCCGACTTTGCCAAGATGAAATACCGCGTGCCGAAAAACGTGGTCATGATCGACACCTACAAAGCCTTTGGTTCCGATCCTGTTCCGATCGCTTGGTCAGAAGCGTTGACGGCCACGCAGACGGGTACCGTTGACGGCGGTGACCTGCCTATAGACGTGATCTACTCGCAGAAATTTCACGATGTTGCCAAACACATTGCCAAGACGGGCCATTTCGTTTTGGCGCCGCCCTTCTTCGTTAGTGACAAGTTCATGAAGAAGATGGATGCGGGTCAGAAAGAGCACTTCGACATGGCGGTCAAAGTCGCCACGGCGGCGTCACGTTTCCACACCAACTATGGTATGGATCTGGTTCAGAAAAAACTGGAGGCAGCCGGCGTGACGGTCACGGAGCCGGATATTGGCCCCTGGGTCGAGAAGGCCAAAGCCGTTCACGCAGCTTTCGGCAAAAAGCGGGGCGGCGACTATCCCGCGATTATGAAAGCGATTGCAGACGCGGCTAAATAACGATAGCGAACCCGAGGAAGACTGCAGCGCCCTTTTCAGGCGCTGCAGTCTTCACTCTGATCGGATTTTGATCGGGGCAGAATTGGCGAGTTCGAAATTCGTTGATGGTTGGTCATATGTATAAGATTCTAGAGCGACGTCTTGAAGAAGCCATCGCCGGCGTATGCGTGATGATCATGTGTGCGATGGTGTTCTTGCACGTGGTTCTGAGGTATGTCTTCAACGAACCCCTATCGTGGTCTGACGAAATCGCCCAGTACATGATGCTCTGGTCCGTGTACTTGTCCGTTTCCTGGGCTGTGCGCGAACGGGCCCATATCCGGGTCATGAACTTTATTAATCTGTTCCCGAGGACCATGAGACTGGCGCTCACGATATTTAGCGATCTTGTCTGGTTCGCCATGGGTGTTTTTCTGACTTGGCAAAGTGTCATTTTGGAAATTTCGTTTTGGGAGAACTCCTACAGGTCTCCCGCTTTGGATATTGATCAGAAGTGGCCCTATCTCTGCCTGATCTTTGGGTTTGGACTAATGACGTTCCGTCTCCTCCAAATCTATTACCGGTGGTGGAAGTTTGATGAACCCATTCTTGAGCCCCGGGACGACGGCGATAAGCCAGAGCGGGAAATGACCCATGTTTGAGTTTTGGGGCACATTTTCGGATTTCTTGCTTGATCTGCCTGAGGTGGCGCAGGCCATCATTATTTTTCTATCAATGCTCCTGATGATCGCCCTGGGGATTCCCATCCCCATATCGGTGATCATCGGCACGGTTGTCGGCTATTGGTTTTTAGATTTCCCCTTCGTTCAGATTGCCCTTTCCATGTATACGGGGATCGAGCCGTTCCCACTCATTACCGTCCCCTTGTTCGTGCTTGCTGGTTCATTGATGGAGCAGGGGGGCATGGCGCGCCGCATCGTCAACTTGGCGGAATCGCTGG
>CAZNWX010000077.1:2397-2822 GCA_964576415.1 uncultured Magnetovibrio sp.
GGGCAGCTTGGGCCTGGTTGCGGTGCTTGGGTGCACGTTCTTCGCGGCCCTATCGGGATCTGGGCCTGCGACGACAGCGGCCATTGGCGCCGTCATGATCCCCTCCATGGTGAAGCAGAATTACAGCCCGGCGTTTGGTGGTGCTATCGCCGCGGCCGGCGGCGCGCTGGGTAGCCTCATTCCGCCAAGCAACTTGATGATCATCTACGGGATCGTCGCCGAGCAGTCTATTCCCAGGCTGTTTTTGGCAGGGTTCCTTCCCGGCTTGCTCGCGAGTGGAATTTTGATGCTGACGACCTACATTATCGCGAGGAAGCGCGGCTATATTGGCGCTGGCCGCGAGTTTTCTTGGAGCGATGTTTGGGAGTCTTTCTGGGCCGGCAGGTGGGCACTTCTTGCACCCTTCATCATCCTTGGTGGTATTT
>CAZNWX010000077.1:2836-9108 GCA_964576415.1 uncultured Magnetovibrio sp.
CACCAACGGAAGCAGCGTCCGTCGCCGTGGTTTACGCTCTGATTATTGGCCACTTCGCATACCATGAGCTCGATTTCGGGAAACTCGTCTACTGTTTGAAGATCACGGCCATGATTTCAGGTGCCGTTCTTATAATCGTCGGCCCAGCCAAAGCATTTGGAGAACTGATGAGTTTGATGGAAGTCCCAATGATGATTGGGGACGCCCTTACGGGCGTGACGGAGAACCCGTTCATCTTGCTCATGATCATTGCTGTGATCCTGATTTTCACGGGCATGTTTTTGGAATCGATCGCTCAAATTATCCTTCTGACACCACTTATGCTGCCGATCGTGATTAGCCTTGGCATCGATCCGATCGTCTTTGGGATCATTATGGTCATTTCCTGCGAGGTGGGTTTCCTTACACCGCCGGTCGGCGCGAACCTGTTTGTAGCGGCACGAATAACCAATCTGGGTATCGACAAGATTTCCATTGCTGTGATTCCGTTCGTCATCGCCTACGTTGTGGTGCTGATCATCATTTCGGCGTTCCCAGAAATTGCGACATTCTTGCCTGATTTCTTCTATGGGAAGTTCCCAGGGAGTTAGCCTAGGTGGGCCTATAGTTTGGTATCCCTCTGGAAATGAAGTCTATGCTTGAGGGTCCTGTGCCGCCGTATCGAAACTTTTCTGAATATCCTCTTAGGGTTATTCGTGCTTGGCGGTGTCGACGGGACAATAGTTGGAGTTATATATGTGCGCCGCCATGCAGCCCACACCCTGCATCGCCGAGTTTGAGGCGGCGGCGGCGGCATCGGCATCGGCATCGGCCCCCAAGGCCATTGCCTTGGCGAACTCCTCGGGCATGCGCAACCTGCGGATGATCATCAGAGCCATCTCGCGTCTGGACTAGCCGTCCAGATGATGGCGCGCGCGAGAGGACGAGAATTATCAACACCGAAATGTGATTGTCGAAGATGGACGCCGCCGCCCTGTCTTGCGAGCGCGCCCATCAAGAATGATGTAATCGGCCGAGGTCTCCGGCTCGAAGTCGATATAATTTTCAATATGGTTTGCCGAAAGCTTGCCCCCGATGTGGTAGCGGCCTAGCTTTCTCGCGCCTCGTCGGCGATCCGCTTGAAATTGGCGGGTGTCTTCAGGTCAGGGAAGATAGCCGCCTCGCTGCGATTGCCAAGCACTTCGGCACGTGACGGTTGGCGGTTTGTATTTGTGCCAGGCTTAGAAGTTGTCTTTCCGCCGCCGGGTTTCGGCGAACACTGATATCAAGTTGGCCCCGCTGAGGCCGACGGTCTCCTGAAGATTCTCGCTCATGGGCCGCAGGAACGGGTTAGTGGCTCTCTCCAGACCAATGGTGGTGGGTACGGTCGGTTTGCCTTCGGCGCGCAACGCATCGATTTCCCGGCTGCGCGCGACTAGCTCCGCGTTGCCCGGCTCGACCGAGAGCGCGAACTGGGCGTTCGCCTGTGTGTATTCGTGGGCACAGTAGACGATCGTCTCGTCGGGAAGCGCCATAAGCTTCTGCAGGCTGCTCCACATCATCTCTGGCGTGCCTTCGAACAAGCGCCCGCAGCCGAGCGCGAAAAGGGTGTCGCCAACGAAAGCGATGCCCTCGCTCGCAAAATAGTAGGCGATGTGCCCGCTAGTGTGACCTGGCACCTCGAACACATCAGCGATCAAGGAGCCGAACTGGTATTGGTTGCCGTCGGCCATCCGCACGTCGATCCCCGGAATGCGTTCCGCGTCATTGGCGGCGCCGACGATGGTGCAGCCCCAGCGGTCCTTGAGAGCCATGTTGGCGCCCGTGTGGTCGCCGTGGTGGTGAGTGTTCAAGATATGCGTTAAGCGCCAGCCTTTCTCTTCCAGGGCGGCGTTGATGGGGCCCTCTTCAGGCGTGTCGATGCAGGCGGTCACCGCCAGGTCGGGGTCGTGCGCTAGAAAACCGTAGTTGTCGGTGCGGCAGGGGAACTGATGAACTTGAAGGGCCATAGGCTGAGCCTCCGAAAATGATGGCGTCTATTGAAACCTTTGCCCTATACGTGGCGCTATATCATGAGATTGTCCAGCCTGAACGCGAGCCGGGCCCAGACCGCCCGGATTATCGCAGCACCTTTTTCGTCGATCATCAGGGATGCGGCATTGTTGTTAGCGGATGGCATAGTTAGCATGATCGAGGCGTCGATGACCAAGGTGCCGCCGGGCTAGGGCTCGCCGGCGAAATAAGGCGCCATCGGTTCGGTGCGCAACAATTGGCGGGTTAGCTTGAGACCAGCCGGCATGAACTGGCGCGGCGAATCAGCTCGTCAGCAGTGCCGCATGCCACGCAACATGATCGCGCATGAAGCTCGAAATGAAGTAGTAAGAATGGTCGTAGCCGGGCTGCATGCGCAATTGGAGCTCCACGCCTGCGTCGTTGCAGGCTATCTGAAATAGCTCCGGCCGGAGCTGTTCCGCAAGGAAGTCGTCCGCTTCGCCCTGATCGATTAGGATCTCGCCGTGCCAGCCCAGGGCCTTTACCAGGGCGACCGCGTCGTAGTCCATCCAATTACTCTTGTCGTCGCCCAAGTAGCGGTTAAGCGCCTTCTCGCCCCAGGGAACTTGGGCCGGTGCGACAATGGGGGCGAATGCGGAAACGGACCGATAGGTTTCCGGGTTCTTGAAAGCGATGGTTAGCGCCCCATGCCCGCCCATGGAATGGCCGAAAATGCCCTGTCGGCCCATGTCTGCGTTATTGACCGTATTGGCAATCAGGCCCGGCAGTTCGTCGACCACGTAGGCGTACATCCGATAGTTCTTCGCCCAGGGTTCGCGGGTCGCGTTGACATAGAACCCAGCGCCTTTTCCGAAGTCGTATTCATCCGCCGCGTCCGGGACATTGTCGCCCCGAGGGCTGGTGTCGGGGCAGACGACAATCATGCCCGCTTCAGCCGCCCAGGCCTGAAATCCAGATTTCGTAGTTACATTCTCCCAAGTGCAGGTGAGGCCAGAAAGGTACGTCAGGACCGGGACGCGTCCCGCATCCGCCTGGGGCGGGGTAAAGACGGCGACTTCTGTGGGACAGCCCAGTTCGGCGCTGTCGTGCACATAGACGGTCTGGCGGCCGCCAAAGCTCGCCCACTCTGATTTTATCTGCACGTCGAAGGTTCCTTATCCAAGTGTTGTCACTTGTCCCGTTAAATGGGCGTGCTAACCAAACCCGACGACACATCGCAGCCACGGGATTGATTGACATTAAGGACCGGCCACTGTCTCCAGCCATTGGGTCAGATCGTCGACAACGTGATGCACGTGATCGCCGTCGTGGCCGGCCTTGGCCCAATCGTTGTCTGAATTTACCCACACGCAGGTCATGCCTATTTCATGGGCTGGGGCGAGGTTGCAAGCCATGTCCTCGACCATGACGGCGCAATTCGGGTCAACATTGTGATCGGCGACGAACTTGTCATAGGCGTCGCGGTCGGGTTTCGGGCGGTAGTCTGATGCGACGATGTCGAAAATAGCTTCAAAATGGTGGGCCACGCCCAGCGCCCCCATGACCCCCTCGGCATGGGCCACTGAGCCGTTGGTGAAGATGATCTTGCGGCCTGGCAGTTTCGCTAGCACCGTGTCCAGCCGCGAGTTTTGATCGACGGGAGAGAGATCGATGTCATGAACGAATTCCAGGAATTCATGCGGGTCTGCATCGTGCAAGGTCATCAGGCCGTTCATGGTGGTCCCGTATTGACGGAAATAGCCTTTCTGCAGGCCGTAGGCCTCGTCCCATTCCAGGCCTAAGAACTGCATGATGAACCGGGTAATGTTCTTATCGACTTGGTCGAACAGGCGGCATGTCGCTGGATAGAGGGTGTTGTCCAAGTCGAAGACCCAGGTTTCCGTTTCCCGCAACGGTCGCGTGCCGCCCCTGGTCAGCGTGTTGTCAGATGTCGCTTCCATGGAGGTATTAGGGCGATGTCGCGGGACATTTTGCAAGCGCCATTGAAACCTTTTGGTCACGGCAACGAAGGGGTGACCGTATCCTTGGCGGCGCTGACGGTTATAGCCATTCAGATGGCGTAGAAGACGGAGCAAACCGAGTACGTGAAAGGCGTGGTTTCCATTTGCGGGAAGCCGAACTAACGGCGAAGGCCTGCGGCCAGGTGCAGACAAGGACGAGATCATGCGCGTCGAAGGTAGCAACTACCCGATGGGCGAATACGATATTGGGATGCCAGTTTGAATTTTTGGTGGACGTGGTTTGACAGGCCGTGCGGGAAATCCAATTGTGAAGTTTGAAGATGGCTAGATTGGCCAGAGATATGTGTCCTCACCAAGGTTGCTCTAGCCTCTATAAAAATCAGCGTTTATGATGTGCTTGTCATGTCGCGATAGGGTTAAGGTGTGACAAGGCTGCCCAAATGTATTGAGACGAAAAGAGCATCATATGAACTTGAACGAACCTTTCACCATCAAGGCCGTCTGCAACATCATGGTCTACGGCGCCGCGATAGCCCTGGCGCTTGTGTTTCTTGTCATCGGCGTACTCGAAATCTTCGTCTAGGTCCCGCGCCTTGATTGGGCGGCAGGTCAGCGTTCCGATGCGCCGAAGGTTCGTTTGCTAAATCACCGCCTCCACCACATAGGGCCCGTCAGTGGTCAGGCCGCGTTGGAAGGCGTCGATGAAGCTTTCCGTTTCTTCCACCTTCTCTCCTTCGACGCCCATGCCTTTGGCAATTGAAACCCAATCCAAGTCCGGGCGGTCCAGGCCGAACATGTCCTTGGCTACCCGGCCCGGTTCCTTCACGCCCATGGCGGTCATTTCACCCTGCAGGATGCGATAGGCCCGGTTGGCGTAGATGACGATGGTTGCATCGATGTTTTCACGCGCCATAGTCCACAGCGCCTGCACAGTGTACATGGCTGAACCGTCCGCCTGCAGGCCGACGATCTTACGGTCCGGGCTGGCAATGCCGGCCCCGGCGGCCAGAGGCAAACCGATGCCAATGGCGCCGCCGCAGATGCTGAGCCAGCTATGCGGTAGGGCGCCCGCCGTCTGCCAATTGAGCTGACGGCCTGACGAGACGCTCTCGTCCACGACGATGGCGTTCTCCGGCAAAAGGTTGGAAACGGCGGCGGCGATGGTGTCCTGGGTTAGCTCACCCGTCGGCAGTTTTGGCTCGCGCCGTTCGGCGACGGACGGAGTTTCGTTGTGAGCGTCCAGCGCGTCGACCAACATCTCCAGCGCCCTTGTACCGTCTTCCTCTTCCGTAGCCAGGTGCTGCACGGTGCAACCGTCCGGCAGAATGCGACTTGGTTTGTTGGGATAGGCGAAGAAGGCCACCGGTTCCGCGTCGCCGATGCCGATCATGTGCTCCAGGTCGGATAGGCGCTCCACCGCTAATTCGACCACGTAGGGTATGCGGTTAACCTCGATCCGCCCCGCGCCACGGTCGATTCGGGCGTTGGACGTGGGGGCGTAAACGCGCGCGCCGGTCTTTGCGGCTATCTTGCCGGCTAGGGTTAAACCTGGTTCGCGGAGCGTTGGGCCCTTTAGGAAGATGCCCGTGGGCTTACCGCTGGAGAGCGCCTTCACGGCTTCCTCAATCTTGTCCGCGCTGGGCGCGGACGGGGCGTTGGGCTTTGGCGCCGGGACCGGTTTGGCGCCCTCGTTCCAGGCCGTATCCCCCGGCAGGATCAGCGTCGCGATGCGGCCGGGGTGCGTGCTCGCTTGGCGGATGGCTTCCGCCCCGTCTGCGGCGATGCCGTCGGCCACGGGCGATGTCCGGACCCAGTCGGACACGGGCCGGGCAATCCCCTCGATATCGGAGGTTAGGGGCGCGTTGTACTCCAGGTGGTAGGTCGCGTGGTCGCCGACGATGTTGACGATGCCGGTGCCCGCCTTTGAGGCGTTGTGCAGGTTGGACAAGCCATTGGCCAACCCAGGGCCCAGGTGCAGTAAGGTCGCGGCGGGCTTATCGGCCATCCGCGCGTAGCCGTCGGCCATCCCGGTAACGACGTTCTCTTGTAGGCCGAGCACACAACGTAGCGCGTCTGTGCGGTCGAGGGCTGCCATGAAATGCATCTCGGACGTGCCAGGATTGGTGAAACAGACATCGATCCCACCCAGTTTCAGGGTGCGGACTAGGCTTTCGGCGCCGTTCATGAGGTTACTCCTCTTCTGTCGTGTCAGGCAAAATGGTTCTTCAGGCGCGCCGCCGCCTCGTCCAGACCGCTGTCTTGCTTGCAGAAGCAGAAGCGGCCGCAAAAAAATTCAACTGCACTGGTGCACACAAAATG
>CAZNWX010000078.1:0-9084 GCA_964576415.1 uncultured Magnetovibrio sp.
AAAATGGTGCCGCCTGGGTGACTTGAACACCCGACCCTCGCATTACGAATGCGATGCTCTACCAGCTGAGCTAAGGCGGCACACGGGAAAACCCGCAGAAGTCCCCTATCCCTTAGGAAGCCGTCTCTGTCAAGCTCGATCGCACCTAACTGTCGCGTAATACGGACAGATCGACGATCGCATCCATTGCCATCTGGTCCGCGTTCCGCCGCCGGATAGGTTCGGGTACAGGTTCATAGTCGTGCCAGACCTTCAGCGGTCCGTACCAGCTTTTGTGCCACTTCGGCCGGAAATTCCAGTTATAGGGCAGCACAAACAGGTTAAACCCGGTCTCTTCAACGGCCATCGCGAACCCGGCTTGGTCATTCAGGGGCATGCGCGCCAGACCATCACCACTTCGGAAAACGATGCTTGAATCAACATCGCGCACCCGGGCCTTCCAGACGTCAAACACGGGCTTGGCGTCTTTCGTGAAAAACAGAACACCGGTGTTGTATTCGACAATATCGCCGTCGATCCCGCCGTATCGCCGTGCCCACGGGCACTCACATATGGAACAAGCTAGGCCCAGGCGCTTGGCTTTGTCGAACCCAAACCCCAGATCGCCCAGCACAACCGTATCGGCATCCAGAAACACGGTTTCATCGAAAGGCGTCAGGTCCAGCATGCTGGCTTTGTTCAGAAGCGTTGCGTCATCGCCCAGGCGGGCGACCTCCACGGGGAGCTCCGGATGGTATTCGCGCACTGAGGCGATCGCACGATCCAAAAGGGTTTGGTCGAACCGACCCCAAACCAGATACAAAACGCCGCGACTGGCCATGTGATCACCTCTAAGTTTTGACCTTTTCTGCGATGCCCCATACTCTCGCGCCCATGAAAGCGACGCAAGATGACAGTGTCCGCCTGCCCCTCCATGGGGTCCGGGTGATCGAATTCTGTCACATGGTGATGGGGCCGACATGCGGTATGATCCTCGCCGACATGGGAGCCGATGTGATCAAGGTGGAGCCGTTGCGCGGCGATACCACGCGACGCCTGGTTCATCAGGGGGCGGGGTTTTTTGCCACCTACAATCGCAACAAACGCAGCCTTGCCCTTGATCTCAAATTAGACGGTGGCTTTAAGGTGGCCAAGGCACTTTGTGCGGACGCGGACATCGTCGTTGAGAATTTGCGACCCGGTGCCCTGGAGGAGCTGGGCCTTGGCTACAGGGCTCTATCTGCTGATAATCCGGGGCTGATCTATTGTGCTCTGAAGGGATTTCTGGATGGTCCGTATGCCCATCGTAAAGCCCTGGATGAAGTGGTGCAAATGATGGCCGGACTGGCCTACATGACCGGCCCGGAGGGGCGGCCGCTTCGAGCGGGCGCTTCGGTCACCGACATCATGGGCGGCATGTTCGGGGTGATCGGAATCATGGCGGCGCTGCGTGAGCGAGAACGGACGGGCCGTGGACAACCGGTCACGGCGGCGCTCTATGAAACGACAGTCCACATGGTCGCGCAACACATGATGCAATACGCGGTCACCGGCGTTCCCACGGGCCCCATGCCCGACCGGCCCAGGGCTTGGGCCGTTTACGACACGTTTGAGACGAAGGATGACGAAAGCGTCTTTGTGGGCATTGTTAGCGACACCCAATGGAAAATCTTCTGTGAAGCCTTCGGCCGCCAGGACCTCTACGATGACCCCAGCCTGGAGACGAACGCGCTGCGTTCCGAGGCCCGGGCACGGATTATGCCTATTCTGGAAGGCCTCTTTGGTGCCATGACGAAGGATGAACTGATGGCGGAATGCGACCGCGTTGGTTTGCCGTTTGCGCCGATCACCAAACCGCACGATCTTTTTGATGATCCGCACCTCCAACAATCGGGTGGCCTTTTGGATGTCACATTGCCAGGCGGGAAGAAGACCAAGATCCCGGGCTTGCCCTTAATCATGGATGGACGGCGCGTCCAAATTCGTCACGACCTCCCACGGATTGGCCAGCATTCGCGAGATATCCTGGTGGAGGCTGGTTTCAGCACCAACGAGATTGTTGAAATGATTGCGGACGGGGCAGTCTTGTCTGATGACTAATCGCCTGTGATAGGCGCCGGCAGGTCATGTCCGGCCGCGGCGTCCGCATTACGCGCCACATGTCGTGGCCGACCCCAGGCAAGGGAATCAAATCGGCCGCAATTGCCGCATAGGCCCGACCATTCGGCAACGGCATTCCCGCAGTTTCCGCAAACCCAGACCGGGTCCTGGTCGGCTAATGACGCCCGGGTTAGCCACGCGTACGCCGCTTCTGTATCTTGGTGTTCAGCCTCTTCAAGCTCGGCCCACAATCGGCACACTCGTGCCTCGTCGTGATCGCCGCCATCGGAAGTGACCGCCTTCAGATGGGTTCGGGCCTCGCCCCAACGCCGCGCCTTCCGGGCGGCGCCGGCCAGGGCGATGTGGCTTTCCGGATGATCGGGATTGGCGCGCGCCAGCCGCTCTGTAGCATTCATGATGGCCAAGCCATCCGCCGCCTCAGCGCTGCGCCAGAAAGTACGGACCAGATCGGGGTGCGGTTGCACCCGCCAGGCCTTCTCGATGATATCGGCGGCCTTTTTGACCTTGCGACGGTCGATCAACGCGTCAGCCTGAACCATCACTGCGGGGACGAAGGTTGGATCCTGATCGTAGGCGATTTGGTAATTCTTCGCCGCGCCTTCGGGGTCGCCAGTGGCGGCGGCATCGAAGCCTTGCTGTAAGGCCAGTACGGCCTTACGCCGGCGTCCGGCCCCCTTGGCCGTGAGATGCGCACGCACCCGTTCGTCATTGGTGATCTGCGCATCAAGCCATTGGCCGTTGCGAGTCTGCAGATCGAACAGTTGTGCGGCGACCCATTCGCTCTTTGGACGGAGACGATAGGCATGTCGGGCTAACTCAAGCGCGGCGCCGTCATCTTCCCGCGCTAGGGCCTGGTTGAGCAGGCCTCGCACACCTAAAAACTCGGTATCCAGCTGTTGGGTCATGGCTTGAAAAAAGCGGGCGGCCGCTGTTTCGTCGCCATTCAGCTGTGCGGTTTGCGCCGACAGAAGCATGGTCAACGGCGGTTGGTTCAAGAGGACTTGCGCGAGTTTCTCCTGACGGCGTGCCTCATCGGCGTCGCCGGCTGCAATAGCCACCATGCCCCGCGTCAGGGCCTGGTAGCCCTTTTGCCGCCGCCGATTGCGCCAGGCCTCGCCCAACTGTGCCGGAGTACGCCTAAGTGCCAGAAATATCCTGTACGCGATGGCCGCGGCGGCGGCCATGACTGCCATCACCGTTGCCAGGAGCGCGACCGAGGTCTCAATTCGATAGCCCTGCCACTCCAGGGACACAGAACCCGGCCGATCAAGGAGCCATGCCATGATGGCGGCCGCGGCCGCGATAAGCCCCAGAAACCAAAGCACACGCCACATGGCAATTTAACCTTTTACCGCCGACAGCATGGCCACCGCGTGGGCGTGCAGGCTGGCCAGGCTCTGCTCAGCGCTCAGCCGTGCCATGGCGCTTGAAAGCCATGTCGATGCTGTGGCTTTCGCCGCGTCATCAAGTTGCTTGATAGTGCTAACGGCCGCGGCCAAGTCGCCAGTGGCCAGATGTTTCTCTGCCCGGGAGACCAAGAACTCGGTCGAGGCGGCTTCACTCGATCCGTCGATGCGCCGAAACTTGATCAATGACGATATCTGCCCCAATGCCCGGTCCATCCACCCGGCATTCGGCGCATCTCTATCAGCAGCGACGATGGTGTTTGCCAGTTTGGAAAATGCCTCACGGAGGCTGGATAATGTGCCAATCCCGTCGGCCGCGTTCTTGTCGAGGCTTATTAACGCCGCGCGAATCGGAGGGCCGTTCCCGGCGGCCGCTTTCACCGCTTCCAGTTCGGTCACATAGGGACGGCCCCGATGAACCGCATCGCGCAGCTCGCTGACAGCCAGGATGATCACGGACAATTTCCCAGATTCGTCACCGGTGGGCCGGGCTTCGACCGAGGCCACGCGGCCTTCCAGCGCCTGGACGGTCTGGCGCGAGGCATTGAGCTGGTTCAGGGTCTCCGCCAACTCCTGCCTTGAAAGTGTGCTGGAATTCTCAAGTTTTACGATCCGCTGGGAGAGCTCCTGCGCTAGGGTTCGGTCTTTTTCGAGCTTGCCCAGTCGGCTTGCAAACGCGGGATCGCCAGATTGCGCCGGTGCTGGCGCTATTTCTAATTTTCTTAACCGTTCGTTCAGCTCCTTAAGTCCGTGGCTTGCTGCGGCTGCTTCGTGGACCGTCGCCGTTGCCGCGGCCTTCGCCATCTCCTTTACGGCGAAAATTGAGCGTTCCAAGGATTCGATGTGCTCCAGAACACCGGCAAGCGATTGTTGGAGTTCTTCGCGCTCGCTCTCCAGGCGGACAATCTCCTTGTCCCGCTGACGCAGCGAAATCGTTTTCGATTCAAGTTCACCGATACGCGCCGTTAAACCGTCGACACGCGAATCATTGAGCGCAATATTCAAGCCATCCGGCACATAGGCCATCACATAAGGCTGCCAGCGCGGCCAGGTGACGTGCCCGACACCGACAATGACGATCATCAAGAGAAATGAAAAGAACCATGCACCGCTGCTCTTCTTGGTCGGCGCCGGCGGGGTAATTTTCACGTGTTCGCCGTCACTGGCTGTGGCTTGTTTGGCGGTTTTAGCCGATGCCTCGGCGGCAGGCTCTTGAGACGCCTCGGGTTTTGCTGCCGTGCGGGTGCGGCTTTTGGCCGCGGGGTTTTGTGTTTTCGACCCTCTTCGCGGTTTTGGCTTCGCCGTTTCCGCCATTCCGATCCCCTGGCCTAAATGAACATCGTTTCGTCGTTTGTCGGCAGGATCCGCACGACTAGGCAAGAGCTATATCAGATTCGTCGCGGTGAACCCAGCACGATCGGCATCGGCGGTGGGCAAAACCGCGCGCCTAAGGGCCCGTCAACAACGCCATGAATGCATCCTGTTCGGGGCGTGCCGCTGTTTGGATGTTGCGCCATGGCAAGCCGTCAGCGGCAACCGCTACTGCCGCGCTCAGACAAAAGACGGTCATGTCGGCTGCCCGATCTGCCAATCCAGCACGGATCATCAATTCTTTGAAGATCTGGCCGGTCCTAGGTGACATCAATACAACGCCATCGATCTCGCCGCACGCGATTGCGGCGCGCGTCTCTGGGCTGAGGGCTGACACCTTTTCCGACTTATATATGACTTCGCGACGATAGGCGAAACCCGCATCGGCGAGGCGCCTCGCCAGATCGCCAGCCACCTGGCTTGCCGCTGGATGCAGGATCGCCCCAGCTTCTGGAGACATGACCCGAGTTAGCAGTCGGGCGAGATCATCGACGTCGCCCATGGCCGATTGCACGTCTTTGAACGCGGCGGCGTGGGCGGCGCGGGCGGTCGCGTCGCCAACCGCGTAAACAGGTAGGTCGCGGCGTGAGGACCGCTCCGCGAAGGCTTGGACGCCGTTCGCGCTGGTAAAGGCGAGGGCCGCGACGCCCGTAGTGTCGAGCGGCGGCCCCTCCTGTACCACGATATTCAACAGCGGTTCGATGATCGACGAGATTCCGCACGCAGTCAGGTCCCGAGCGAGTTTCTCGGAATCCGTTTGTGGGCGGGTCAACAGTAGGCGCACGGTCGCGCGTTATCCTTTACTGAAAGAGATTATCGTCGGCATCGCGGCGCAGTCGGGCGCCCAGCTCGCGTCCCAGGGCATGCGCGTCATCGCCGGCCCCAGCCAACTCGCCGCGGAACAAGGCCGAGCCGTCGGGCCGAGCGACCAATCCGCGCAACGTCAATTTGCCGTCTTCGCTGAACGCCGCTAAGCCGCCGATGGGTGTGCGGCAGGTACCGTCCAACTGATCTAACATGGCCCTCTCGGCGAAAACTCGGGACATGGTCTCGGCGTGGTTGATCCGCTCCAGCCAAGCGCGAACCCGCGAATCGTCGGTCCGGCAGGTAATGCCGATGACGCCCTGCCCGCAGGCCGGTAAGAGCTCTTCCGGTGACAGGATACACGCGGCTTCATGCCCGACGCCCAGGCGGTTCAGTCCAGCGAGAGCCAAGAACGTGGCGTCAGCCTCGCCCTCGCGAATCTTCCGCATGCGGGTGTGGATGTTCCCCCGCAGCAGCGTGATCTGGATGTCTGGCCGCCGGTGTAGAAGCTGTGCCTGGCGCCGAAGCGATGCCGTGCCCACAAGGGCCCCTTTCGGCAGATCATTGAGGCCTTTCAGCCCTACGCCGATCAAAGTGTCGCGCGGATCTTCGCGCTCCAAGCAGGCGGCTAATGTAATGCCTGCTGGCAGCCGCGTTTCAAGGTCCTTGAGGGAGTGAACGGCAAGGTCGATGTGGCCATCGAGAAGCGCGGTGTCCAATTCCTTCGCGAACAGGCCCTTACCGCCGAATTCCGCCAGGTGACGGCCCTGAATCTGGTCACCGGTGGTCTGGATCTTCGAGATCATAAAAGCGTCGGCCGCGGCCAGGGCCGGGTCGGCCGCGGCCAAACGGGCAGTCGCTTCGCCGGTTTGTGCTAAGGCGAGCGGGCTCGTGCGTGTGCCGATGGTCAGGAGGGGCGGCGTAGTCATTAAATCACCAATGTTCTGGCAAGGTCGCGAGCCTGAGGGTAAGGTTCACATCGATTCTTAGCATGTGTATATCGCTTGTCCATGATCGTCCTCGGCATCGAAACCAGTTGCGATGAGACGGCGGCAGCCGTAGTCGCCGCCGATCGCCGGATTCTCTCCAATATCGTGCTTTCGCAATTGGAGGCGCATGAGCCCTATGGCGGCGTTGTGCCGGAAATCGCCGCCCGCGCCCACGTGGAGGCTGTTGATGGAGTTGTTGCCCAGGCTATGTCCGAAGCTGGGATCACCTTTTCTGATCTTGACGGTGTTGCCGCGACTGGCGGCCCGGGCCTGATCGGCGGCGTCATGGTCGGCGTCATGACCGCCAAGGCCATTGCTTTGGCCGAAGCAAAGCCGTTTGTCGCTGTTAATCATCTTGAGGCCCACGCGCTGACGGCGCGGCTCAGCGGGACTGCATCCGGAGAGGCCGTCGCGTTCCCCTATCTACTTTTATTGGTGTCGGGCGGGCATTGCCAATTGTTGATCGTCGAAGGCGTAGGGTCATATCGCCGCATCGGCACGACGGTCGACGATGCCTTGGGCGAAGCGTTCGACAAGTCCGCGAAGCTAATGGGGCTTGGATATCCGGGTGGACCTCAGGTGGAGGCGCGGGCCCGCGACGGCGATGACGGCCGGTTTCCTCTGCCCCGGCCCATGCGCGGGCGCGACGGCTGCGATTTCTCCTTCTCCGGCCTCAAGACCAAAGTCCGCCAAACCCTGGAAGCGTTGCCGCCGGGCCCATTTTCGGATCGCGACATTGCCGATCTTTGTGCGTCGTTCCAACGAGCCGCCGCCGAAGTCCTGGAGGACCGTTGCGCCAACGCGATCGCGGCGTTCCGGGCGCATTGCCCCGAAGCTGGCGCTCTGGTCGTAGCCGGGGGCGTTGCTGCGAATGCCTACTTGCGTGATCGTTTGACGGCTCTAGCCGCTGCGCATGGGCTGCCGTTTCATGCGCCACCGGCGTATCTTTGCACGGACAATGGTGCCATGGTGGCTTGGGCTGGACTGGAGCAATTGCGCCGACGTGGCGCCGACAAGTTGGAATTCAAGCCGCGGCCGCGCTGGCCGCTGGACCCCAATGCGCCACCCGCGGCCTTCGCAGGCGCTAAGGCTTGAATAGACGGCTTAAGAACCGCTAGGTGTAGATATGGATAGAATTGGAATCATTGGCGCCGGTGCCTGGGGAACGGCTTTGGCTACCGTGGCCCATCGGGCCGGCCGTGACGTGAGGATCTGGGCGCGTGAAGCAGACGTCGTCACGGCCATCAACACTGTGCATGAGAACACACCGTTCCTTCCCGGCGTGCCCTTGGCGCCTGAGATCCGCGCCACTGTCGACCTTGGTGAGGCTGCTGAGGCGGACGCTCTCGTCTTGGTCACGCCGTCGCAATTTCTTCGGGCCACCTGTGAAGCCCTTGCGCCGCATCTGGATCTTTCCGTGCCTTTGGTCATTTGTGCCAAAGGTGTTGAGATCGCCAGCGGCGCCTTGATGAACGAGGTGGTTGAACAGGCTCTGCCGGAACGGTTGTTCGCGGTGCTTTCTGGCCCCACATTCGCGACGGAAGTGGCGCGAGAGCAACCGACGGCCGTAACGTTAGCCTGTACCGACTCCGAGATCGGCAACAGCTTGGCGCAGGCCGTGAGCACGCCGGGGTTCCGAATTTATCAAAGCGCCGATGTTATCGGCGCAGAGGTTGGTGGCGCGGTCAAGAATGTGCTCGCCATCGCCTGCGGTATCGTTGAGGGGCGAGGTCTTGGCGACAATGCGCGCGCTGCGATCATCACCCGCGGATTGGCGGAAATGACGCGGTTATCCATAGCTAAAGGTGGACGGCCCGAGACCCTAATGGGCCTTTCCGGCATTGGCGACCTGACGCTGACCTGCAACGCCATGCAGTCACGAAATTTCTCGCTGGGCCTGGCGCTGGGGCAGTGTAGGACCTTATCCGACATTCTGGCAGAACGGAATTCCGTGGCCGAGGGTGTTGATACGGCGGCGGCTGTGACCGCCTTGGCCGGCCAGTTGCAAGTGGACATGCCGATCTGCCTGGCCGTCAACGCAATCGTCAATCATGACGCGGATACGGACGAGACCATAGCCGGGCTACTGGCTCGGCCCGTGGGTACGGACTCACCTCTCGACGAATAGCCGGCAACGCTGCAGTCGCGGAAAACTCGGATACAAATTTCGTAAATCAAGCTTGGGGAAAGTGGTGCCCAGGGGCGGAGTGAATCAAGTGAATTGATTCAATCACTTACGCCGAAAGTCAAGACAAATCAAGACAAGGTCGCTTCAACTAAGGAGAGAGACCTTGAAAAAATGACTTACTGCATTCGCTGAGTTCCTCACTGTCATCTCCATGTTTGGGTGCTTCTGGGTAGCCCTGGTGATTGGCGGTGCCCAATGAAATTTTCAGTAACAGGCAAGGAAAGCG
>CAZNWX010000079.1:0-9008 GCA_964576415.1 uncultured Magnetovibrio sp.
TGCGCGGGGTGGTCGGGATCGAGGCCGACGCCGGCGCCATCCGCATCGGCGACCTTTCTGAGATCGAGACCCTTGCCGACAAGAAGGACCGGCTCCTTTTTCACCACCATGCGCTCCTCAAGGGCATGGATATGGCGCCCATCGACCGCAACGGCCTAATGGCCGAGCTGGAGGAAATCGCGCCAAAGATCGTCCCCTACACGCGGGCCGTTTGGCAGGAGTTGGACCAGGCGCGGCGGCGCGGTGATCGTATCCTCTATGAAGGCGCGCAGGGCACCATGCTGGATATCGATCACGGCACCTACCCGTTTGTGACGTCGTCCAATACTGTCTCCGCGCAGGCCGCCGTCGGATCTGGACAGGGTCCGGGCGCCATCGACTATGTCCTCGGGATCTGCAAAGCCTATACAACGCGCGTGGGCGAAGGCCCCTTCCCTACGGAGCAAGAGAACGATATCGGACGTCTTCTGGGAGAACGGGGCCACGAGTTCGGCACGGTCACCGGGCGCGCCCGCCGGTGCGGTTGGTTCGACGCGGTCATGGTCCGCCAGGCGGTGAAGGTCAACGGGATCGACGGGATCGCCCTGACCAAGTTGGACGTCCTCGACGGCATTGAGGAACTGAAGGTTTGCGTCGGCTACAAGATCGATGGCGAGGAAGTCGACCACCTGCCCGCATCCACCGTCCTGCAGTCTCGGGTCGAACCCGTCTACAAGACCGTCGAGGGATGGTCCGACAGCACGCAGGGCGCACGCACGTGGCAGGACCTGCCAGCGACCGCTGTCAAATATGTCCGCTACATCGAGGAATTGAGCGAGGCGCCCGTGTCCCTGTTATCGACCAGTCCCGAGCGCAACGATACGGTCCTTGTCCACGATCCGTTCGCCGATTAAGCGTCGAAATTTGGCATTCTCTCCCCGATTATTCGCTAATTGTATCAAAATTCATTGGAGGGTATAGTTAGGTTTGGCCTTCGTCGATACTCTGTCGGCGGAACCGTACCATATGCTCACGGGCGTTACACCCACGGGAGCGAACCATGGCAGAATTGCCTTTGGAAACCGAAGAAACGGCCTCGGATCTACCTGAAGGATTGATCCCGCCAGAAATTGAAGACGACGGCGATACGGAACCCGTAGAAACGCCGCAGGGTCAGGTTGCGCCGGCGCCATACGGTCCTGTGTTGCTGCGCGAGAGGTATCTGATTGATCCCGGCCAACCCATCGTGGAATTGGATACGCCATCGGCCAAGGCCTACGTGGTCGAAGATCGCCGCGATTTGAGGAGCCAGCTCTATGGCCTCGTCTGCTCCCCAGGGCTCCCTGTCCGCCTCAATGATATCAAGGCCCTCAAGATCGGCCATGTGGACAATGTCCTACCCATAATCGACTGGGATTCCATATACTGGCCGGCGATGGGACAGAAGACGGTGGTAGTAGTCTTCGTCCGCCCTTTGGGCGGCCGGGTCACGGATAAGCTGGCCCACAAAGAAATCAAGATCAACGAGTACGACATTCATCAGCGCGTCATTGTCCCCCTGGCCGACGCCCTGGAGAAACTGTCCAATATGAACCAGGCCTATCGCGCAATTCGTCCGGACAACCTGCTTTTCCTCGATGAGCGCATGGAAGAGATTGTGCTGGGCCCACATGTGACCGCACCTGCCGGCTATGACCAACCAGTGTTGCTGGAACCCCTCGATCGCGCCATGGCCCAGTCCGCCGGACGCGGCATCGGCGACGCGCGAGATGATATCTACGCCTTGGGCGTGACGATCGTACTTCTGCTGCTGGGCTACAACCCGGTTGCCAAGATGAAGGATGACGAGCTTCTCAAGGCCCGACTTGAGCACGGCAGCTACACGGCGATTTGTGGCAGTGCTCGCATCCCCATGCAGTTGATCGAACCGCTTCGTGGTATGCTCGCCGACGACGCGTCGGAACGTTGGGATTTTAATGAGATCAGCAACTGGCTGACGGGTCAGAAGATCAATCACGTGAAGAAACGCCCACGAGACCGATCGGAGACCTACTTCAAGTTCCACAGCATGAAACATTATTCCGCGCAATCCCTAGCCTGGCATTTCGCTAAGCATCCCAATGACGCCGTCATGGCTATCAACACCGAAGAGTTTCAAATCTGGATGACGCGCGGCTTAGATAAACCCGAGAAGGCCGAGGCTATTTACGGCGCCGTCCATGCTGTGAAGTTCAACGCCGATAGTTACCAGGGGACCGACGACTACCTGGTCGCCCAGGCCACGGCGATCATGGATCCACACGGGCCTATTCGTTACAAGGGATTAGCTTTCATGCCGGACGGCTACGGCGCCGTGCTGGCGTCGGAGTGGATCCGCAACAGCAATCAACAACCCGCCGGCGAAGTGCTCTCTCATGACATCTGTGCACTCTGGTATGACGCCCAACCAAAAATGACGAAAGAGCTTTTGGATTCCCAAATGGTGATCAATCAACTGCGCAGTATGTTGACCATTCGCGATCCCGGCTATGGGCTTGAACGCGTGCTGTACGAAGGCAATCCAGGAATCAGTTGTCAAAGCCCATATGTGGCGAAGGACGGCGTTGTGTTGATCGAACATCTTTTACCGGCCTTGGACAACGCCGCCAACAGCGTCGACACCTCGGTGCAGCCCGTCGACGGGCACGTCGCCGCTTTCGTGGCCGCTCGGTTTGACGAAGATATCCAGCCGCACCTTAAGGCCATGGCGTCAGGAAAGGCGGACACTTCCATCCTCGGCACGCTCAGCTTGCTGGCATTCCTGCAATCGACGTTGCGAACACCCGACGTCCTCGGCTTGTCGAGTTGGATAGGCGGCCTGTTGGGACCGGCCATCAACGCCTATCATAACCGCCACACCCGCGAGGAGTTGGAGCGCGATATCCCGCGCCTCGTTCGAAAGGGCAGTCTGCCAGAACTAATCAACCTCATCAATGACCCAGCCAAGCGCCAGGAGGATAAGGAGGGCTTCACCGCGTCCTGCGCCGAATGGCTGGACGCGGAGGTGGAAATACGTGACATCGAAGACGCTGGCGGAGAACGCCTAAATAAGGCCGAACAGTCCGGCCAACAGGCTGCCGCCATGATTTCCATCTTCATCGCCCTCACCGTTATCACGGTGTTGGTCATAGCGGAAATTTTGTAGGCGGAGCGCGGACAGTGGCCATGTCCAATACATCTGAAGGTCTCAACTGGAACCTTATCCTCGGGATTGGTGTTATTCTGATGCTGTTAACCGCATTCTCGCTACCGTCGCTGATCGTCTTTTCGGTGGGGCTCTTGCCGACCGGGGTCGCGTTCATCATCGACCGCAGCGACCAGAGAACGGGCACTTTCTGCGTCGGTGGCATGAACCTATGTGGGGTTTTTCCTTATGTCATGAAGTTGTGGACCGGTAATCATACGCCGACCGCGGCCATGGAAATCATTTCCGACGTCTTATCCTTGCTGATCATGTACGCGGCGGCTGGGTTTGGCTGGATGATATTCCTCGCCATCCCGCCTGTCATCGCGACGTTCCTGTCGATCATAGCGCAAACCCGCGTCAAGGTTCTGCGGACGACACAACAAGAGATCGTAGTTGCGTGGGGGCCAGAAGTGACCAACGCCAAGGACGCGGATACCGATAAAGATGCTCCGAGCTTCGACGAAGGCTGACGGGTGCGGCAATGTGTCGGCCCTGAACTAGTGCCCTATGTGCTCCGAAATCATCGAATTCTTCACGGACTTGCACAACTTCTCGAAGGCCCGAACCTCGATCTGCCGAACCCGTTCACGAGAAATACCGAAGTGATCACTGAGGTTTTGTAGCGTCGCCGGTGCTTCTTTCAACCGGCGCTCTTTAATAATGTGCCTTTCGCGTTGGGACAGCCCTCTCATCGCCTTGGTCAACAAACCGCGCTGCTGAACCAATTGCTGATGGTTCGACAGCAGGTACTCCTGATCTGCATATTCGGATTTGAGACGGTCCTGCCATTCCCCATCACCCTCGTCGCTGAGTGGCACGTTCAAGGAGTGGTCCGGGCCAAGCATGCGCCGGTTCATACTGACGACATCGGTTTCTGACACCTTTAAGCGCACGGCGATTTCGCTCACGTGTTCGGGGCGCAGGTCGCCGTCCTCGATGGCCTTCAGCTGACCCTTCAACTTGCGGAGATTGAAGAACAGTTTTTTCTGCGATGCCGTGGTGCCCATTTTCACCAACGACCAAGAATGCAAAATGTATTCCTGAATGGCCGCGCGAATCCACCACATGGCATAGGTAGCTAAACGAAAGCCCCGATCCGAATCAAATCGACGTACCGCCTGCATCATGCCGATATTGCCCTCAGCGATCAGATCGCCAACGGGAAGACCGTAACCACGATACCCCATAGCGATCTTGACGACTAAACGCAGGTGGCTGGTCACCAACCTCTCGAGCGCCACGGTGTTCTGATCGTCGCGCCATTGCCCAGCAAGCGACACCTCTTCTGACGCCTCAAGCATCGGATAGTTCCGGACCCTCTGCAAATATCGACTGAGGTTGTTATCGGGAGAAAGATCAACACTGGATGTTTTCGCCGCCATGTATATTGCCTACCTCCAAAAATTCTAGAATGGCGGGACCACTTCGTAAGGTGTCCGACCGTGAATCTTCAGGAGAAGTCATAATAACCCACTAATTTAGTCAGGAATAGGAGAATTTTAGAACTGATCAAAATTGTGGAATAATTTTACGGTTTTGCTAAATTTTTGTGATGAAAACAGTAAGGGCTGTAGAGTTACGGGATGCACAAAACCAAGGATTCTCGCATGAAGGATTTGCCCTGTTACGTTAGCAAGTTCATCGCGGATCACTTGTGACGTCGTCGCGGGTAATTTTCTTGCGCCCCCGTACATCGGGTCCCCGACGATACTATGTCCGATCGACGTCATGTGAACCCGGATCTGGTGGGTTCGGCCGGTCTCAAGTCGGCACTCGACCAAGCTGATGAAGTCGTCAACGTAGTCCAGAACACGATAATGTGTCCGGGCAAACTTTCCACCGCGCCGGAGCACCGTCATTTTCTTCCGATTACGGGGGCTGCGGCCGATCTGACCCTCGATCGTGCCGGTCCGTTTCAGTGGCCGACCCCAGACCATCGCCAAATAGGACCGTTCAATGGAATGGTCGGCAAATTGTTTAGCCAACCCCTGGTGCGCCAAATCGTCCTTCGCTGCGACCAGCAATCCGCTGGTATCCTTATCCAACCGATGCACAATTCCCGGTCGTGTCACGCCGCCGATACCCGAAAGGCTGCCGCGGCAATGATGGAGTAGCGCATTGACCAGGGTGTCATCCGCGTGCCCGGCGGCCGGATGCACCACCATGCCGGCAGGTTTGTCGACGACGATGAGGTGATCATCCTCGAACACCACGTCCAGTGGGATCGCCACAGGCCACGGCGCGGCCGGGGCTGGCGGCGGGACCTGAACAATCCAAGCGTCACCTGGCCGCACCTTGGTGGCCGCATCGGTGGCCGGTTCGCCATCGCGATGGACGAGGCCCTCGGCGATCAAGGCCTGGACCCGGGTCCGCGAAAATCCCTCCAGGGCGGCGGTCAAAACCTTATCCAGACGGCCGCCGGCCTTGTCATCGTCGACATGGACAGTATATGTGGTGGCTTCCGACATCCTCGCCACTCTACGGCGTCGAGGGCACGGGTCAAACAGGAACACAATATGCGTTGGCTGAAAGCATTAGTGATCGTCCTGGCAGCGTTGATCACGCTGGCCATCGGGTTATTGGGGTACGGGTTCATCAAACGGACGGAGGATCCCCACTGGCGTCTGTTTAGCGTTACCAAGCCCCCCAATGCACCAAAGGTGGAGGAGCAACCAACCGCACCGGCGGCGACCGCGTCGGTCCCGACCCAATCGCCACTGAGCGCTCCGAACGCCGCACCCTGGGGCGATCTTCAGCTTGGCCTAGCCCCAGAGTGCCAGATCGCTCAGGTCCGAACCGAGGGCAACCGCCTCGTTCTCAGCATTGAACCAACGGGGCCCTGCAGACGGATTATGATCATCGACATGGAAGCGGGCCGCGTCCTGGGCATCGTCCGTCCGCGACCGTGATCCGGATCTCGCCAACCCATTTCGGGCAGATGATCCAGGCCGCGGAGGCCGCCTACCCGAGGGAATGTTGCGGCTTATTGGCGGGCACGGAGGCCTCGGACGGCGCCGTGACGGTCACCAGGGTCGTGGTAAGCGACAATGTCCACCCGACAGGCGGCAACGACCGGTTCGAAGTGGACCCCCGGGTCCGGTTTAATCTAATGCGCGAACTTGGCGAGATCGGGGACAAGCCGCAGGGTTCGGAACGCATTATCGGCCATTACCATTCCCATCCCGACCATCCGGCCAAACCCTCGGCCCATGATCTGACCTGCGCCTTCGAGCTTGCTTTCGTTTGGGTCATCATCGGCGTTGATGGCGGTACGGTGCGGTCGGTCGCGGCGCACAAGCTGCAAGACGACGAAGCGGATTTTCAGCAAATTCCGTTGCGGGATGCCGATGGCTCCTCCTATGCTATCTCGCCCGATCAATAACAGAGGAACGACCAACCGTGAACTTTGCGAGTGACAACATCACTGGCGCATCGGATGAGATCCTTGACGCCCTTGTACGGGCCAACGCGGGCCATGCGATGCCCTACGGCAACGACGACCTCACCGCTCGGGTGGAAGAGCAATTGTCGGAACTGTTCGAAACGGACTTGAGCGCCTTTCTGGTGGCCACAGGCTCGGCCGCCAATTCCCTGGCCCTGTCGGTGATGACCCCGTCCTACGGCGCCGTACTGTGCCACTGGACCAGCCATATTTTTGAAGATGAGTGTGGCGCGCCGGAGTTTTTTACCGGCGGCGCGCGCATGGTGCCGGTGGACGGACCGGACGGCAAAGTTGACTTGCAGGATCTGGCTATCAAGGCGGCGCGCGGCGCCGGCGACGTGCATATGCTGCAACCATCCGCCGCCAGCATCACCCAAGTTACGGAAATAGGCTCGCTCTATACGGTGAACGAGATCGCAGCAGTGGCAGACGTATGCCGATCGCACAAATTGAAGCTGCATATGGACGGTGCGCGGTTCGCGAATGCCATCGTGGCGCTGGGCTGCACGCCCGCCGAAATGAGCTGGAAGGCCGGCGTCGAAGTGCTGTCCTTCGGGGCAACGAAGAACGGCGCGTTGGGTGCCGAGGCTGTGATCATCTTCGACAAGGATCTCGCCGATACCTTCGCGTTCCGACGCAAGCGCGGCGGCCATCTGTTTTCGAAGATGCGCCTCCTGTCGGCGCAGATGGAGGCCTACCTGTCAGACGAGTTGTGGCGCCACAACGCCGAACATGCCAACGCCATGGCGGCGCGCCTGCGCGATGGAATCGCCCCACTGGCGTCCTTCGAATTTCCCTACACGGACGGCGCCAACATGCTGTTCCCGAAGCTGCCAGCGACGCTACATCAGGCGTTGAATGACGAAGGCTTTATTTTTTACGGCGGACGCTGGGAAAAAGGCGTGGTCCGGTTGGTCACCGCGTTTAACACGGATGTCGATCACGTAGATGCATTCATTAACGCCGCTGTCCGCCTGGAGCGCAGCGCGGCCTAGTCAAGGAATGTTAATTTTGTCCGTGGCTGGGCGAACATAAAGGGCGCTTTTCACCACTTCAGCTCGCAACTCCAGATGTCCGCGGCGGACACAGGCGCGGACATACTCCAAGGGCGTCATATCAGCCAACGCGGCCCAGGTTTCCAAGCGCTGCCAATCGGTGCCGGGGAGCAGTTCATTGACATCGAGGGTGATCTTCATGGCGGCACCCTTACTCAAGTTCCAAGTCACCAGGATAAAGGGCAGACTTTAACAATACGTTGCGCATGAAAGGCGGAACGTCGTGGTGCAAGCAACATCAACTTCAACCTTATTCTCGTTCATAGATGACAAAGTTATAGACATATTGGATCGCTGCTCGATCAGATGTTGCAACGCTACGATGCTCAATTGACCTTACTCTTGGATCAAAAAGACACTGATCCATAGACAGACGAGGAACATGCGAACTGTTCAACTGTTGCTCGGTCATACCAAGATCGAAAGTACTGTTAGGTGTCTCGGCGTTGAAGTCGACGATGCATTAATTATTGCGGTGCAGGTTAACATCTGAAGCTGGGGGCGCAGCGGAAATGCTTCGCCTTCTCTCTACTCCGCTGGAATAAGCTAGAAGCGGAAATTCCGCTCTAGCCGAACTCAAATAAATTGAGCTTCACCGGATAGCAGACAGCAGACATTGTCCTCATGAATAGAGGGCTACTCCAAGAATCGGCACAACACATTCTCAACTAATCGGCTAATATCGTTGTCACCGCCATTCCAGGGCAATGAACCGCAAAAAGTGATGGAACCCACGCTGAATACTTTACCGCCGCCGGGGACCTCGAAATAGATCATGTCCGCTCGGATCAGGTCGTCGATGGGCTGCAAAGGCAATGTGGTCAGATGGGTGAGGAGCTCTTCTGGCACCAGCACGAAGTGATCTGGATGCTGCTCCGACTGCGCCAGCACGCGCACATTCGGAGGCGAGCCAAGGCGGACGTCGGCGCGATCCAACTCGTACCCGGCGGCCCCACCACCAGAGAAGCCGAAGTCGCCCAAGATCTCTTCGCCAATGCCATCGAAAAGCCAGACCAAGTCCGGCGCGTAGCTTTCCTCCGTGCGGCGGTAATAAGTACCCTCAAATTGCCCCTGACTGGTAAATCCTAGGCCAGCAAGTTGCTGCGGCGGACGCCCACTTCGCCGCCAAAGACCACCATAATTGCCGTCAAACGCGTTGTAATACTCTCCGGGTTCTGCTGCCCAGGCTCGTATACCACCTTCTCCGCGGCGGATTTCCATAATGCCGTGTTCTTGCTCGTGCACGGCCACGCGCCAGTAGAAGCCATTGCCGCCTAAGTACATGAAATTTCCACCACGGTTCCGG
>CAZNWX010000080.1:0-8798 GCA_964576415.1 uncultured Magnetovibrio sp.
AACCAAAAATTCCCGATCGTGTGCCGGTTGGCTGGTACACGCCGGATCGATCCGCGTTTAGTAGGGAACCCCTTAGAACGAGGAAATAAAATAGGCCTGTAACGGCGTAACTTCAAGCCCCGCCACACTGAGCGCCTCAATGCCGTCGACCGCCGCAGCGGCGCCAGTCATGGTGGTGTAGTGCGGCACTTTATTGGTGACTGCGGTCCGCCGGATGGAGAAGCTGTCGGAGATCGCCTGCGCACCTTCCGTGGTGTTGATAACCAGTTGGATTTCACCGTTTAGAATCGCGTCCACACAGTGGGGTCGGCCCTCCAATACCTTGTTGATGGGCTCTACTCTCAATCCGCGCGCGGCGATGAACCGTCGGGTCCCGCCGGTGGCGATCAGCTTAAATCCGAGTGCCTGCAGACGCCCGGCAATCTCCGACGCCACTTCCTTATCGCGATCCTTGACCGATATGAAGGCCGTGCCTTCCGTCGGCAAGCGGTTCCCTGCACCGATTTGGGATTTGGCGAAAGCGCGCGGGAAATTCTCATCCAAGCCCATGACCTCGCCGGTCGACTTCATCTCGGGTCCCAGGATCGTGTCTACGTCAGCAAACCGCGTGAAGGGGAACACGGCCTCCTTCACGGCCATATGATCACGCCGCGCCCTTCCCTCCAGGTCAAAGGTCGCAAGCTTCTCGCCGGTCATCACCCGGGTCGCGACCTTGGCCACCGGAATACCTGTCGCCTTGGCAACGAACGGTACCGTGCGGCTGGCTCGCGGGTTGACCTCGAGGATGTAGACATCGCCATCCCTGACGGCGAATTGCACGTTCATCAGTCCGACCACACCCAACGCCTTTGCCAATGCCATCGCCTGGCGCTTCAATTCATCGACAATCTCATCCGAAAGCGAATACGGCGGCAAGGAGCAAGCGGAGTCGCCGGAATGAATACCGGCTTCCTCGATATGCTGCATGACGCCGGCGACAAAAACATCCTCACCATCGCAGATGGCGTCCACATCCACTTCGATGGCATCCTGGAGATAACTGTCGAGCAGGACGGGACTGTCGCCCGAGACCTTGACCGCTTCGGTCATGTAGCGTTTCAAGGCATCGAGGTCATGAACGATCTCCATGGCACGACCTCCCAGTACATAAGATGGCCGGATCACAATCGGATAGCCGATATCCCCGGCGACGCTGACAGCTTCCTCTTCCGATCGCGCCAGGCCGTTCGCTGGCTGACGCAGGCCCAAATCCTTAAGCAGGATCTGAAAGCGTTCGCGGTCCTCGGCCAGGTCGATGGCGTCGGGGCTGGTTCCAAGAATGGGAATGCCAGCCGACTGGAGCCCGCTTGCCAATTTCAGTGGTGTCTGGCCACCCAATTGGACGATACAACCCAGCAACTCGCCGCTTCGCTGTTCCGATTGAACCACCTCGATCACGTCCTCGGAGGTCAGCGGTTCGAAGAACAGTCTGTCGGAGGTATCATAATCTGTCGACACGGTCTCCGGATTACAATTAACCATGATCGCCTCTAGGCCAGCCTCGCGAATGGCGAAGGCGGCATGGACGCAGCAATAGTCGAATTCAATCCCCTGCCCGATCCGGTTCGGTCCGCCCCCCAGGATCACAACCTTCTTGCGCCCGGACGGTGCGGCCTCGTTTTCCGGCGACCGGCTACCGTCACCCTCGTAGCAAGAGTACATATAGGCTGTCTGGCTGGCGAACTCGCCGGCGCAGGTGTCCACCCGCTTGTACACAGGCCGCACGCCAAGGTCGCGCCGGTGATGGGCGATGCGTGTCGCGCTGTCGTTCGTCAACTCCGCCAGGCGCTCGTCGGAAAAGCCGAATTTCTTAAGCTTCAGCAGCCCCATAGCGTCTTCGGGCAGGCCGTTTTCGCGGATATTGGCTTCCATATCGACGATGCCACGAATTTGGTTCAAGAACCACGCGTCGAAGCCGCAGGCCTTCTGGATTTCCTCGTCCGGCATGCCAACGCGCATAGCCTGTGCAATGTAGCGGATCCGCTCCGGCCGGCGTTCAGCCAATACGGCACGGACCGCATCACGGTCAAGCTCCCCATCCACCAGGGCACCCTCGATTTCGACCTCATTCAGGCCCGTGAGACCGGTTTCCATGGACCGGAGCCCCTTCTGTATGGACTCCCCGAAGGAGCGCCCAATGGCCATGGCTTCGCCAACCGATTTCATGGAGGTCGTCAGTAAAGCCTCCGTGTCCGGAAACTTCTCGAAGGTGAAACGCGGAATTTTAGTGACCACGTAATCAATGGAGGGCTCAAAACTAGCGGGCGTCACCCCGGTAATGTCATTTTTCAGTTCGTCCAGTGTATAGCCTACGGCCAACTTTGCAGCGATCTTCGCGATGGGAAATCCGGTCGCCTTGGAAGCCAACGCCGATGAGCGTGACACGCGCGGGTTCATCTCAATAACCACTAGGCGCCCGCTGTTGGGGTCCACGGCGAATTGCACGTTGGAACCTCCCGTGTCAACCCCGATCTCACGCAACACCGCGATCGAGGCATTGCGCATGATCTGGTATTCCTTGTCCGTCAGGGTCAACGCCGGCGCGACGGTAATGCTGTCGCCCGTGTGGACACCCATGGGATCAACGTTTTCGATGGAGCAGATGATGATGCAGTTGTCAGCGCTATCGCGAACAACCTCCATTTCGAATTCTTTCCATCCAAGGACCGACTCTTCGACCAGCACCTCGTGTACCGGTGAGGCCGCCAAACCACCAGAGACGATCTGATCGAACTCTGCCTTGTTGTAGGCGATGCCGCCACCAATCCCACCCAAGGTGAAGGAAGGACGGATAATGATCGGAAGGCCGATTTGACCCATAGCGTCACGGGCTTCGTCCATGTTGGTGACAACGATGCTCCTCGGGCTTTCCAGACCGATTTTCTCCATGGCGTTGCGGAACTGTTGACGATCCTCAGCCTTGGCAATCACCGCGGCGTCGGCACCGATCATCTCCACCCCGTGCTTTTCAAAGACACCGGACGCCTCCAGCGCGATGCTCGTATTCAGGCCCGTCTGTCCGCCCATGGTCGGCAACAGCGCGTCCGGTTTCTCTTTCTCGATAATTCGTTCAACCAGTTCCGGCGTGATCGGCTCCACGTAGGTGGCGTCGGCCAGGCCGGGATCGGTCATAATCGTCGCCGGGTTGGAGTTAATCAGGATCACCCGGTAACCCTCCTCACGCAGTGCCTTGCAGGCTTGCGCGCCAGAGTAGTCGAACTCACACGCCTGGCCGATCACTATGGGGCCGGCGCCGATGATCAGGATGGATTTAATATCAGTGCGTTTGGGCATGGGAGAGCCTATTTTTGCAAGTGCGACGTCGCTTGGTCAGGGAGGGTCATGGCGTTTCCATCAATTCAACGAACCGCTCGAATAGATAATGGCTGTCGTGCGGCCCCGGTGACGCTTCCGGATGGTATTGGACGGAAAAGATGGGCTTACCCTCGACCTTCAGTCCCTCCAGCGTCCCGTCGAACAAAGACTGGTGCGTCGCCGTAACGCCGTTCGGCAACGTCTCCATGTCGACGACGAAGCCGTGGTTCTGACTGGTAATTTCCACCTTCCCCGTCTCGAGGTCCTTCACCGGCTGATTGCCGCCGCGGTGCCCAATATGCATCTTATGGCTCTTCGCGCCGAGCGCCAGAGCTAGAATCTGATGGCCCAGACAGATGCCGAAAATGGGTTTACCGGCCTCCATGACGCCCAGGATCATGGGAATGGCGTATTCTCCCGTCGCCGCCGGGTCGCCCGGGCCGTTCGACAGGAAAACACCGTTCGGCTCATGCGCCAGGATTTCCTTCGCCGTCGACGTGGCGGGCACCACGGTGACCTTGCAGCCGCTCGACGCCAGGCAGCGCAGAATGTTGTACTTGGCGCCGAAATCGACTGCGACTACGTGGAACTTCGGTTTTTCTTGCCGGCCGTATCCGCGGTCCAGTGCCCATTCTGTCTGATCCCACTTGTAGGATTGTGCGCAGGTGACCTCCTTCGCCAGGTCCATGCCCGCGAGCCCGGGCCACGCGACCGCTTCTGCCTGGGCGGCTTCGATTTCCAGTTCGCCACCAGGGTTGTAGACCAAAGCGCCGTTGGGCGCGCCGCCGTCGCGTATACGATGGGTCAAACGACGAGTATCCACCCCGGTGACGCAGGTCAACCAAATGGACTTGAGCCAATCGTCCAAGTGCCTAGCGGCGCGCCAGTTTGCGGGCTCGGTGATTTCCTCACGCAAAATTAAACCCCGGGCCGCCGGGGTCTTGGTCTCCATATCCTCGGGATTGACTCCGACATTGCCGATATGGGGAAAGGTGAAGGAGATCAACTGGCCCGCATAGCTGGGGTCGGTGAGGATCTCCTGATAGCCGGTCATGGAGGTGTTAAAGCACACTTCGCCGACGCTGATCCCAGGCGCGCCGGCGCCCCGTCCCCAGAACACCTCGCCATCCGCCAACACCAGGGCAGCATCCGCGCCTTCAGGACGCGCGCCAACAAAATCGCCCGACCGGTCCTTCGACCCGGCGGGCGTTGATGCCTTGCTCTTGTCATTCATCGGTGATGCATACCTTGCATGTCCGTCGATGGGACGGACTCTTACGCAATCGTTTACCCCAGGTCAAGCCCATGGATTTTGAAAATTTCCTTGTGTTTTCAACGAGTTAAAAATATAGAGTCAGTTGCTATTTCGAAGAATTTGGTATACTGTGCGGTTCTTGCGACTCGCTACATAATATGCGGGGGAGGTTGGCGGTGCTACGCACGCAAATCAACAACACCTACAAGGCGGCTATGAAGCGGAAAGAAACCATCGCGGTTTCCACCTTGCGCCTCATCCAAGCCGCCATCAAGGACCGCGATATTGCGGCCCGTTCCAAAGGCAATACAGACGGCATTTCCGATGATGAAGTGTTGTCGCTGTTGCAATCCATGATCAAGCAGCGTCGCGACAGCATCGAGGCCTACGAGAAGGGCGGACGCATGGAACTCGCCCAACAGGAAGCCGAAGAAATCTCGATCATTGAAGGCTTTTTGCCGGCCCAAATGAACGACGACGAGATTGCCGCTGCAGTCGACAGTGTCATTTCCGATGTAGAAGCGACCACCCTCAAGGATATGGGCAAGGTGATGGCCACCCTGAAGGAACAGTTCGCCGGACAGATGGATTTCGGCAAGGCTAGCAGCGCGGTGAAGTCCAAGCTTGGATAATTGTCCACAATTGCTTGTGGGCAACTGCGAAATAACCACCACCACAGTGGATTTTCTTCAGCGGCGGTTCTATCTAATATCGGCCTTCTGGATTCTGTCTGGAGCATTTGCGCCGCATGGCCTTTAGCGAACAATTCCTCGATGAACTCCGCGGTCGGATCGGCCTAGTCGATATCATCGGCCGGCGGGTAAAATTGACCCGCAAAGGGCGTGAGCATATGGGCCTTTGCCCCTTCCATAAGGAAAAGACGCCGTCGTTCACAGTCAACGAAGAAAAGGGGTTTTATCATTGCTTTGGCTGCCAGGCCCACGGCAGCGTCTTTGATTTTGTCATGGAGACGGAGGGGCTAAACTTCCCGGAGGCCGTCGAAAAACTGGCAGCGGAAACAGGCATGGAGGTACCGCGCGATTCCCAAAAGTCCAGCGAAAGCCAGAAACTGCGCCAAACCCTCCTCGACGTCACCGAGATGGCGGCGCAAAGTTTCGAAAAAGCGCTCCACATGCCGGAAGGCAAAGCGGCCCGCGACTACTTAGTTGGGCGCGGCCTGAGCGAAGAGACCATCCGCCGCTTCCGCCTTGGCTTCGCGCCCCCCGGGCGGCATCATTTGCGCACCGTCCTCGCCCGCGAAAACGTGGATCCAAAACAGGCCATTGCCGCGGGTCTGCTGATCCAACCTGACAATGGCGATCTCTATGACCGTTTCCGTGGCCGGGTGATGTTTCCCATTTGCGACCGACGCGGTCGCGTCGTCGCCTTTGGCGGGCGTATCCTGGGGGAGGGCCAACCAAAATATCTAAATTCGCCAGAAACGCCCCTATTTCATAAGGGGGCGACGCTGTACGGCATACATTTGGCTGGGCCAGCGGCGCGCAAGGCGGACACCATGCTAGTCACCGAGGGCTACATGGACGTGATCGCCCTGGCTCAGGCCGGGTTCGAGCATGCGGTCGCTCCCTTGGGCACCGCCCTTACCGAGGACCAGATCCAGCTCCTTTGGAAAGTTGTTCGCGAACCAGTACTTTGTTTCGACGGTGACAACGCGGGCCAACGCGCGGCCGCGAAAGCGGCCGGACGCGCCCTGCCTCATTTGAAACCGGGCCTCGGTCTTCGGTTCGCCGTTCTTCCCGCCGGAGAAGACCCGGATACCCTGGTTTTCCGTCAAGGGCTGACGGCGATGCAGGCTGTCCTGGACGCGGCCCTGCCGCTCTCGGAGGTGCTATGGCGCAATGAGACCGGCGGCCGCATACCGTCGGCGGCGGAAGATCGGGCGGCGTTGGAGCACAAGCTCAACGAACATACCCGTGAGATACAGGATCCCATCGTGCGGGCGCATTTCTCCCGGGTCTTTGGTGAACGTTTGTGGCCACAGCAGGGCGTCGGTGATCATGACCGCTCCAGGCAACGTCGCTCCTGGACCAAACGTGGTGCCTGGGGGCCCAATATCCATATCACGCCCAGTGAGGCGGCCCCCGTGAAGGCGGCGTCGGAGCGCCATGAAGAACTCCTCTTGGCAGTCGTCGTCAATCATCCCGCAGCCGTGGACAATGTCGGCGAAGATCTTGGAACAATGAGATTTTCCTCTCCTGAGCTTGACAATACACGCCAGGAAGTTTTAAAGATTTTGGCGGAAAACCCTGGACTTGAAAGAGGGGCGTTAATCACCCACCTTATCCGGCATGGCCATGATAGCATACTGGGCCGTATTTTGGATATTGAGGCGTACGGTTTTGCGAAACCCGAAGCGCCATTGGATCAGGCGGTGTCCGGTTGGAACGAACTATTTCGGCGCCGACAACGCCAGGATTTGGTTGAGGAGATTGAAGAGGCGAAACGCGCATCGCAGGAAAATCCGTCGGCGGAAGCTCGCGCCCGGCTGAATGTTCTGATCAAACAGAAGATCCGGTTGGATGAAGAAGAAAGCGTCAGCACCGCCTTTGGATAATATCGGGTTCGCGATGCGCAGACCCGATCAAAAATTGACAACACGCCGTTGGCGCAAGCCACCGGATCGGCGGAACGACCGCCGAAAACTGGTTCAGGGGTAGATAAATTGGCGAAAGCAGCAACAGCGGCGGCACAGGCTCAAACTTCTCAAGAAGAGGGTGGCGATAGCCCGCTGATCGATTCGCTCGGCGGCGCGGTGAAGACCATGATCACCCAGGGTAAGGAAAAAGGGTACGTCACCTATGACGACCTCAACAAGGCCCTCCCCCCCGACCAAGTTTCTTCCGAACAGATCGAAGACACCATGTCCATGCTATCGGAAATGGGCATTAACGTCGTCGAGAACGAAGAGGCAGAAGCGGAATCGCCTGACGATTCCACGTCAACCGAAGACGACAGCAAACAGGCGAGTGGCAACGTCAACGAAGCGGACCTGGGCCGCACGGACGATCCGGTACGCATGTACCTGCGCGAGATGGGATCGGTGGAATTGCTGTCGCGGGAGGGCGAAATCGCTATCGCGAAGCGTATCGAGGCCGGAAACGACATGATGATTGGCGGCATTTGCGAGAGCCCGCTCACTATCAAGGCTATGGTCCAATGGCACGACGACTTGGTGAATGGCGATATGCTGCTTCGCGACATCATCGATTTGGATGCCACCCACGGCGGCGGCCCCGGATCAAACAACATGAACGATGACGATGACGAAGAAGGCGAAGACAACGCAGAAGGCCAAGCGGCGGAAGGCACGGTCGATAAACTGGCTCCTGCGAAGGAACAGAATGCCGAAGAAGGCAAAACCGAAGGAGACGGTGGCGAGGGTGCCGAAGGCAGTGGCGAGGATGAAGACGACGAGGACGCGGAGGCCAACCTGTCCCTCGCGGCCATGGAAGCCAAACTGACACCACAGGTGTTGGAAATCTTTGAACAGATCAATAAGACCTACAAAAAGCTCCACAAACTCCAACTGATCCGCCTGGACGCCATGCAGGGTACCGGGGAAATCAAGCCGAGCCAGGAAAAACGCTACGGTAAGTTGCGCCAGGAACTGGTCGATCTAATGGAAGACGTGCATCTGAATAACAACCGCATCGAGCAGTTGGTGGAACAGATGTACGAGTTGAACCGCCTATTGATCGGCCTCGAAGGCAGACTGCTCCGAATCGCCACTAAATGCCGAATCAAGCGCGAGGAGTTCCTGGATAAGTATCGCGGCAACGAAGTCGACCCAGCGTGGCTTCGTAAGGTCGTGCGTTTGAAGTCCAAGGGATGGGAGAAGTTCGCTAAGACCTACAAGGACGACATCACCACCATTCGCGAAGGCATCACCGAAATCACGACCGAAGCCGGCTTGCCGATCGCCGAATACCGCCGCGTTGTCGGCGTGGTGCAAAAAGGTGAGCGCGAGGCGACCAAGGCAAAGAAAGAAATGATCGAGGCGAACTTACGTCTTGTGATCTCCATCGCTAAGAAATACACCAACCGCGGCCTGCAGTTCCTGGACCTGATCCAGGAAGGCAATATCGGCCTGATGAAAGCCGTTGATAAATTCGAATACCGTCGTGGCTACAAATTCTCCACCTACGCCACCTGGTGGATTCGCCAGGCC
>CAZNWX010000081.1:0-8721 GCA_964576415.1 uncultured Magnetovibrio sp.
TGCTGATTATCTTTGATGCTGTCTCGTACCTTATTTGAAAAGGAGGAATCTAAGCACAGCTTTTCCGTTATATCAATATAACTAGTAGACCCTTCGGCAATACAATCTAATATTTTCATTTGTTTGTAAATACCAAGACTAACACCAACCGCCCAAACCACCGCCACTTGCCACAACCCGGCTTGTGCGCCAGTGGCCACAGCCGCGTTGACGGACCCCACGCCAAAGAAAACGAGCACGAAAGTCCCAAAGTATTCTCCGGCCATAGCCGACAAAAGGCTGTTTGCCGGCGGGCCGCTATCCTCGTCAGACGAAGGCGTCTTCTCAATGGGGTTTTCCGTCGCGTCGCTCACTTGTCATTCCCTCCCCTCAATTTAGCCGGCACATTGCGCGCCGCCCGGAGATACACTGCTTCCACGTCGATATCGTCAAAGACCGCCCGATCCAGATTAGACTGGGTGAAATCCGTCCGTTGGAATTGGGTTTTCGAAAAATCCGCGCTGCTCAAATCGGCGCCTGAAAACTGGGCCAATGGCACCTTGGCACCGCGAAAACTGGCCCCCTTCATACCTGCGGCATAGGCACGAACCCAACCCATATCTGCATCCGCGAAGTTGGCACCGTCAGCACGGCTCCAGCTTAAATCCGCAAATCCCATTTTGGCACCGCGAAGGTCGGCATTCCGGAGGATAGCCTGGTTCAGCTTGGCATTTACCAGATTGGTCTTGGAAAGATCAGCGCCTGTGAAGTCCGTGCCGCGAAGGATCGCCCCGCTAGGACCCGGATGCCCTTGCCCGCGGCCACCGAGGTTGGCCTCAGCAAAGTTCGCATCGACGAACACGGACTGGCTCAGGTTTGCAGCCGACAGCACAGCCCTCTGAAAGTTCGCCTCCATGCCGCGTGCCTTCGACATATGCACGCCGGCCATAAGAGCATTCGCGAAATCGGCCTTTGTCACCCTCGCTACATCCAAAGTCGCCAATGTGAGATACGCGTTCCGAAAGACCGCTTCTGTAAGGTCGGCACGGGTCAGATCAGCATTCCCCAATTGTGCATTAGTGAAATTGGCCCCAACGGCGTTCACGTCGCGGAGATAGGCCTCGCGAAGATCTGCCCCTTTGAGGTTCGCGCCGGAGAGATTCGCCCCGGTCAGATTTGCACCGGTCAATTGGGCACCAGATAGGTCTGCCCCTTGAAGATCTGCACCCCGCAGGTCCGCGCCGGGTGCTAGTTTTATTTGCGCACGGGTTGGCGAGGTCAGGTTGATTATAACCAGCAAACCAAAGGCCATAAGAAAGGACCGACGTCCGATCATTCCACGACATTCCTTGGCAGAAATGAGGCCATTTCAAATTCCTTGGGCTTAGGCCCCTTACGGCGAATATCCGCCCATGCCCCCTTGTAGTAGGGGATGGTCGTCTTGGGGTCGACGTGATCGGTGACTAGATCGCCGGCCGCCCCGCGAGGCTGTCCAAATAGCATGAACGCATGGTTGCGTTTGACGGAATCCGTCGGATAAGCCATGGCCTCGACCGAGCCCATGTCGTTTGACACCTCCAAGACATCGCCCGATGCGATACCCAGTTCCGCCGCGTCATCGGGATGTATCTCTAGCATGGGTATGGGATAACGCTCGCGATAAAAATCGATATGCCTGTGATGGTAGGAGGTCTGCCAGATATGGTTGACCCGCCCGTTGTTTATCCAGAACCGGTAGGTCTTCCGCTGGCGCTCGACCGCGGCCGCATAACCGGGCCAAGGCCGGGGCGCCGGTATGAAGCGAGCTCGACCTGACGGCGTGCCAAACCGGCCATCCTCAAATAGCCGTACCGTCCCCACCGGCACTCGATTGACCAGCCTGACCGGAGTCTGAATGCCGTTGTTTCCAAGATCACGAAGCAGGTCATAGGTGATGCCCGCATAACCCTCCATGGGATCGTTGCCGTCCCCCTTGTAGCTGTAACGGGCATCGATGAATACGTCCTCATCACCGCGCCAATCGAAGTCGAGGAACTTGTTCGCCATCAATGGATTGTTATCGTCCTGATAAAGTTGGTTCAGACGACGAGCGAACTTACCCATGATGGCCCAGTCGGGTGCTGCTTCGCCCGGCGGGTCCATGAACCTAGGATACATACGCAGTCGCCGTTCGCCATTGATCGATGTAAGGTTCATCTCTCCCCATTGCGCCGCTGGCAATACAACATGGGCATGACGCGCCGTCGCTGTCATGTAAAGATCTTGGGCGAGGATGAACATGCCGCCGGCCTTTAATGCCTCGACAATCGCCGCCACTCGCTCACCGATCGGTTCTCCAGCAGTCTCGGCGATAGCCTTTGAGACCGGAGCGCCGCGCTCAATCAAATTGGCTTCAAGGGCTTCTGCACGCAAGGTGGTCAAGACGGGGTTGCAACCCCCGACCCAGAATACCTTGGCCTCACCGCGCCGCACGGCCTCGTCCACGTTCAGGGCCGGTCGACCACCGGGATAAGGCGGACGAACGTAGGCTTCTTGGTGGCCTCCGAGCCGGCTGACCCCGGTTCCCGGCTTGCCCACATTCCCGGTCAGTAGTGCTAGATCGACAATGGATGCAATGTTCTCATAATTTTTGACACCCCAGATCAAACCTTTCTCGTAATGCAACAAAGTCCGACGACGGACGCCACCAGACTTTGGCTCGGCAATCCATTCTGCCGCTTTGTGAATGTCACCTTCCAAAATGCCTGCCAATGCAGCAGCTTCAGCGACCACCGTCTCTAAATCGCGATCGGAGCCGAGGGACGAACGCTGATAGGCCTCGAATGTCTGCCATTCGGTTCGTTCTCTGATGAACGCCACATCGTGCCAACGACGTTCAAGAACGGTGCGCGCGATCGCGTTCATAACCGCAATATCAGTACCGGGCTCGATTTGCAGATGCAGGACGTTTTCCTTGCCCCCCGCCGCTTCGGCGGTCGTCACCGAAATAGTCCGACGTGGATCTATGATAATCATGCGGCCCGTGGCCGCCGCCTCGCCGGGGAAGGTCGTCCGCTTCAAATCCAGCGAGTCCCCATTCAGGTTGGGGATCATGTGGTTCAGGAAATAGTTGGTTTGCGTTTCGTAAGGGTTGGCGCCGACGATCAGGATCGTGTCCGCAAGCTGGGCATCAATATAGGCGTTGGTCAATGGCGCCAATCCGGCATCACCAGCCGCATGCACTTCGCTATTGTAGGCGGGTCGGTTATGAATGGACGCGGTACGGGTCCCGACACCTTCAAAAAAGAACCGCCCGACCGCCCAATTGTTCTCGAACCCACCGCCGCCGCCGCCGTGGTCGAAAAACTTCATGCCGACGGCATCAGGCCCCCATCGGTCGATCACGGCCTTGATGACTCGCGCGCCTAAATCCACCGTCTCGTCCCATGCGACTTCGGCGAAACCAGCACCGTTGCGAAGCTGCGGCGTGCCGAGGCGCGCCTTGGTGCCCCGATCCGGGGAATAGAGGGTCTGAGCCAGACCACCGCCGCGCACCGAGGCCAGCCCGCTGTTGACGGAACAGGATTTGTCCGGAACGATCGCAACGTTGAATGCGCCCGCCTTGTCCTTCACCACCGCATGCATGTTGGGCGAAATCCACTCGCCATCCGGTCCCTGTTGCTCACGAAGGTCCGCGCCCATGGCATTCTGGCCCGGTCCGGGCCCCCCGTTCTTCCCAACCGGCCACTTGTAAACTCGATACCCGCATCCAACGATGCAGAACTGACATACGGTCTCGACGACCTGGGCAGTGGGCGGTGGTAAAGGTGTGTTGGTCATGCCCGATCCCTAGAGAATATTCGTGTGACGCCCGTAAATCAGGCCGTCCATCCCAACCGCACGAACCATTCCGCCCCTTATCTCAAGCTGGATCATGGGTAGTGACTGACTTGCCTGCCCAATTACAAGACGCCCCTTCTTGGCCGGGTCAAAACTGCTCCAGTGACAGGGGCAAACAAGCATTTGACGTTCCGACAGGAAATTCAGTGGGCAGCCCTTGTGCGTGCACAACATGGAATAGGCGACAATATCCTTGCCGGGGCCGACCCCGCCAGGCACCGCCTCCTTTAGACGCAATAAGATAGACGGCGCGTTCGCATCCGGATATTCAAACGCAACCTCTGCCCCCGGTTCCAAAGTGTCCAACGCCGCCACATCGATGGCCAGATAATCCGTTGTCTGAGAAGCGCTTGTTGGCGGCGCGACGCCGGCAACCGTTGCCGCCGCTAATCCGGCGGCTCCTGTCTTGATAAAGTCCCGTCGATTGACGCCACTCATGGCCACCTCCTCATAATCCCCCTGAATCTCGAACCCAACCCCAAAGAGTGTCGACGCGATCGACACGCAATTCAAGGCGCGATGGCCGTCGCACATGCCCTTATGATTAGATTTCCATCGTCAGGCTGAAGCCGTCGCCCTTCGGGTTCATGGAAAACTCACCGTCAACCACCGCGTAGGTCCATTTGGCCGTCTTCTTGACGCCGCCCAACGGATACATATGACAGCCGATCAAACCACAATCCGGATCCGTCGCTTTATACTTAGCCAAATCCACCAACAACTTGTCGGGAGCCGATACATTCATCAATTTCGCCACATTCCGCGCCTGCTTCTTCAGGAACATCATGGAGTTTCCAATGCCGCAGGCCTTCGCATAGTTTAGCAGCGTCTTGATGGTCGCCAGGCCCGGCACGCCAATACGGATCGGCAGGGCGTTTCCAGCGGCGCGTATGGCCTGGTCCCAGGCAATGATGGGTTTCGCCTCGAAACAGAACTGGGTGACGATATAGACGTCGGTACCGCTGCGATTGGCAAAATCATTCTTCCATGTCAACGCCGCGGCAATGGCTTCATCGGGCATGTCGGGACTGCCCTCCGGGTGGCCGGCGACACCGACCTTCTTGATCTCGTGTTTGTCCAGAAGGCCAGTCTCCAAAACCTGCATGGAATCGGAGAAGGCGCCGAGCGGTTGATCCACCGCGCCGGCGATGGTCAGAACCTCATCAATGCCCGCCTCCCCACGCAACCGCCGCAAACCCTCATCCAGGAACGCGGCGTCCGGAATGCTGCGGGCGGCCAAGTGGGGGACGGGGTTTAAGCCTTCCTTTCTGAGACGCGCAGCAACCGCAATGGTGTCCTCAAAATCAGATCCAGGAAGAAACGTGATGAACACCGTCGTGCCCGGACGTAGTATCTCACGAAAATCATCAACCTTGGCGGCCGAGAACGGCGTCGTCTCCGCCGTAAAATCGGCGAGAAAATCGATAACGTTCTGACTTGGATCCTTAAGACCCGATGTTTCCGCAATGATGGCCATCTCGCAAACTCTCTTACCTAGGCCGGCAGTACCGGCAACAAAATTATGGATTTAACCTATCACTTTACCAGCGCCACGCCGCACAGAACTGGATGCATTGGGCAAATGGTAGGCCAAGCCTTGCGCATGGCGTAGCGTCACACTTTGTCAGTTTCGTCGCGACATATTCCATATTGGTCATGCCTTAAAGAAATGCTCGAATGTCCTGATGGCGACGATGCACATATATTTTGATCCCCAATTCAGCTTCATCAGGCTCGTGCCGCGCGATGGCGTCCACGACATCCTTGGTCATCTCTTCATGAGCACGGGCGATATCATGCCAGCCGCCGACCCGTTCGGAGATCATAAACCACAGACGCAAATGCAGATTGAACAGCCGAGGGATAACCTCTGCCAAGTAAATGTTCTGCGCCGCCCGCGCCAATACTGAATAAAACTGGCGATCGCAATCGACATAGCGATCGATGTCGTCGGCCTCGGTGGCTTCCACCAATGCAAGATGTAAAGCCGTCAGGTCGCGCACCTCTTTTTCAGTGGCTCGAGTAGCCGCCAACCTTGCGGCCTTGCCTTCGATTAGAGAGCGGAACTCATAAATATGCTGGGCATTGGTGGCATTGACCTCAGTCACGAACATTCCGCGGTTGGGGATATGGACAACAAGCCCCTCCACGGCGAGGCGTTGCAACGCTTCGCGAATGGGCGTGCGGCCGATCTCCAACTCTTCAACCAAGACTTTCTCAGCCAAGGGCTCACCAGGCATCAGTTCCAATCGGATAATTTTGCGGACCAGGATTTGATAGGCTTTCTCGGCCAGGGACCGCGGGTCCGGCTGATACTCCAGGTTCACTGCCGCCGAGGTAATCATGCCACGGCTTTAGCGGCATCATAGAGCGCTCGAAAGTCCTTCTCGATGATATCCCGATCCATGTCCGGGCCTATGAAAACCATGTGATGGTTTTCCCGTGGTTCCGCCTCTGTGATGTCCAGCTGCCCCATGGTGAATTGAATCAACACCAGCTGGGAATCTAGGCGCGTGTAACCTTTCGCCCGCCAGACATTGTCCGGAATATCGAAGAAGAAGGCCTCCATGGCATGTCGCCCTGCGGAGCCCTCCGCATCAAGCACAAAGGATTGTGCCGGCGCATGACGATGGTCATCGTGATGGTCGTGGTCGTGACCATGTCCGTGGTCATGAATTTGTCCATGGTCGCGATGCTGAACGACCTCGATGCCATGGCTATCCGCGTAATCCGCCATTTTTTGGCTCGTCGCACCAGCAATGATCTTGTTCACATCCAATTCGCATTGTTCCGTGAACATCAGCTCGGCATGCTCATTGAGTTCGACGACCGCTTTACGAGCCGTCTCCAAATCTGCCGCGGTCGCGAGGTCAACTTTGTTGAGGATCAACACATCCGCATTCTGAACCTGTGCCTCATAGAAAGGGCCAAGCATTTCGCGCAGACGGGTGAACTTTGGAATGTCGATGACTGTCACCATTGGCCCCATCTCGTAGCGCCCCCGCATGGTTTCATCCGTAAACGTCTCTATCATCTCTTCAGGCTCGGCGACCCCTGTGGCCTCGATAACGCAGACGTCGATATCCTCCTTGTCGTTCAATTCCTCGATCGCGTTGATCAAGGAGCCCTTCAAGGTGCAACACAGGCACCCGGACGTTAGTTCGATCATGTCCAGGTCCCGGCCCTCCAGAATGGCACCGTCGATGCCTACGTCGCCAAATTCATTGACGATGACAGCCATCTTGCGGTCTCCCGCGCCCTCCTGAAGAAGACGGCGGGCAAGGGTCGTCTTGCCAGACCCGAGAAAGCCAAAAAGCATATTCACACGCATCTCAATCGCCTCCTGACACGGCTTCCTGAGGAGCTAGGTCGGCGGACCAGCCAACGGGAGTTTCGGGCCCCAAGAAAGACATGGCCTCAACAAAGATATCCTGGAACTCCGGCCGGGCCGCCAGAGCCACGTGCTCCATTTGCTGCGACAACTCGAAGGCCCGGTTCCGCTCCGTCTCCGACAGCAAAGCCATCTGGGCACCCATGAGCGCGGCGTTGCCGGAATAGGTAATTTTTTCTAGCGGCAGGTTGGGAATAAGCCGGATTTTTACCGCGCTCTCGATATTGATATAGTTACCAAAACCGCCGCACATCATGACTTCCTCAAGAACTTCATCTGAAACGTCCATGACCTGCTGCAGCATGACAATCCCCGAATAGATAGCGCTCTTGGCCAATTGAACCTGGCGGATATCGGCCTGGGTCAGAGCGATTGGCTCTTCTTTGCCGGATGTATCTTCATCGACCAGAATGAATTCACATCCGTGCGGCGTATCGACTAGACGGTTACGCAATGTTTCGGGGAGATCCTCCCGCTTCTTCCGGCGCAGTCGCCCGGACTTCTCGAGGACCTCAACCGTCGCCAGCTTCGCACAGGCGTCTATAAGACCTGAGCCGCAAATACCAATCGCCGGCGTATCGCCGATCACCGTGCAGGCGATATCATCGTCAATAGCGATTTTCTCGATCGCACCAAGCGCCCCCCGCATGCCGTGGCGGATTTGCGCTCCTTCCAGCGCCGGGCCGGCAGGCGCGGAACAGACCATCAATCGATCCTTCGAACCCATTACCACTTCGCCATTGGTGCCGATGTCAACCAGAGTTCGAATTTCCTCGCTGTCATAGATGCGGGTTGCCAAGACGCAGGCCATGGTGTCAGCACCTACAAACCCGGCAACGATCGGCAGAAAGCAGACTTGCGCATTCACGGCTCGCTTTAGTGGTAAATCTCGAGCGGGCAATGCAAGAGCGTCGCGGATCACCGGCGCATAAGGCGCTAGACCTACGTAGGTGACGTCGACGCCTAGAATGATGTGATGCATACAGGTATTGCCGACGATAACGATCTTGTAGATGTGTGCGGCGTCGATCTCTGCCTGCTGACTGGCATCTCGAATGAAATCATTAAGCGCGTTGAGGGCGCGGCCCCGAAGCGTTGCTAACTTCTTCTCATCGAATTGGGCATAGGCAATGCGCGACATCAAGTCCCCGCCATAAACCGCCTGCGGGTTGACGCCTCCGACATCGGCCAAAGTCTCACCAGTCTCTAAATTGATCAGAGTGCCGACGATACTCGTCGTGCCGATATCGAAGGCCATGCCATATTTGTGTTCCGACATGTCGCCGGCTTCCACATCAATGATCCGATCATTAAAGGTCGTTACCGTCATGTTGCCAGACTGAGCCCGGATCGCACCTGGCACCTTTCGGAGAACCTCTAAGGAGACATCACGGCTGACGTTGTCCTGAAGGACCGAAAGCATCTCCTCCCAATCCGAGGTTTGATGGTGTTCTTCGGTCGGTGTCGTTGCC
>CAZNWX010000082.1:0-8698 GCA_964576415.1 uncultured Magnetovibrio sp.
TCGGAACGCAAGACCTTCGCCGTCCCGGCTTTGATAGCGGCCATGACGTCGCCTTTGGTCAATCGTCCACCCTTGCCGGTGCCGGCAATCTTCGCCGGGTCCAGATCGTTGTCTTCGATCAACTTGCGTACCGCTGGCGACATGGGCACGGACGAAGACGCCGGTGCGGCAGCGGCGGCAACCGGTGTTGGCGAGGGGAGCGTTGCCGGGGGTGGGGCCGCAGAGGCCGGGGCGGCGGCCGGGGCGCCTGCCCCCGCCTGCAAGGTGCCCAAGACGGCGCCTATGGATACTTCCGTGCCCGCGGCGGCGGCAATGGAAGCCAGCTTGCCAGCAGTTGGTGCGTTGACCTCCACCGAGACCTTGTCCGTTTCCAACTCGACCAGCGGCTCATCTGCGCCGACGGCATCGCCGACGGCCTTGAACCATTTCGCCACCGTCGCTTCGGTGACCGATTCACCCAAGGTCGGCACAACGATATCCACCGTACCGCTGCCCGCCGGCGGGGGAACTGGCGCCGGCACCAGTTCTGGAGCTGGCGTGGGGGCGGGCACGGTGGCACTGACCGCGGTGCCTTCCTCCAGCACGCCAAGAACCGCGCCCAGGCCCACGTCGGTACCTTCGGGCACGCGAATTTCCATAAGCACGCCGGCGGTCGGGGCGTTCACTTCTAGGGATACCTTGTCCGTCTCTAGTTCCGCCAGGGGTTCGTCGGCGGCGACGGTATCCCCGACCGCCTTGAACCACTTGGCGAGGGTCGCTTCGGTAACGGACTCCCCAAGGGTGGGGACGAGGATGTCTATGGCCATGATGTACCTCGGCTTTTATATTTATCTGCGGGTTGAATCGATCGGGTTCACTTCTTCTTGGCGCGTGTGGCGGAGCGCTTCGCCGTGGCCTTCTTCTTAGCCGGCGCCTTGGTGGACACGCGGCGCGTCGGGGAGGTTGGCGCCGGCGGGGTCAGGGCCCCTTCGATGAAGACCGTCTGCTGATCCACGTGGCGGCTCATCAGGCCCGTGGCCGGGGCGGCGGCCTCCGAGCGGCCAATATATTTGGGGCCAATTTCCTTGTGGCCGATCTCTTGCAAAACCGCCTCCAGGCGTTCGCGCACAAAGAACCAGCAGCCGTTGTTGCGAGGCTCTTCCTGGCACCAGACGATATCCGCGTTCGTGAACCGGTTGAGGTCGGTGGCCAGCGCCTTATGAGGGAACGGATAGATTTGTTCCACCCGCATCAGGTAGACGTCCTTGATGCCGCGTTTCCGACGCTCTTCGTAGAGGTCGTAGTAGACCTTGCCCGTGCACAGGACGACCCGCTTGATCTTGTCGTCCTCGACCAAAGACCGTTTCGGATCGTCGGTCGGATCCTCGTCGTCCCAGAGGATGCGGTGAAACGTGGTGCCGTCCGCCATGTCATCCATCGACGAGACGCAGAGCTTGTGCCGCAGCAGGGACTTCGGCGTCATCAGGATAAGTGGTTTGCGGAAGTCCCGATGGATCTGACGGCGGAGGGCGTGGAAGTAATTAGATGGTGTCGTGCAGTTCGCCACCTGAATGTTGTCTTCTGCGCAGAGCTGCAAGTAGCGCTCCAGGCGCGCTGACGAGTGCTCCGGACCCTGGCCTTCGTAACCATGTGGCAACAGCATAACCAGCCCGCTCATGCGCAGCCACTTCGCTTCGCCGGCGGCAATGAACTGGTCGATGATCACCTGAGCGCCGTTAGCGAAGTCGCCGAACTGGGCTTCCCAAAGCACCAGCATCTGCGGTTCGGCCAGGCTGTAACCGTACTCGAAGCCCAAGACGCCGGCTTCCGACAGGGGCGAATTGATGACTTCATAGGGGGCTTGACCGAAGCGCAGGTTATTCAGAGGCGTGTATTTCTCTTCGTTTTCCTGATCCGTAAGAACGGAGTGACGTTGCGAGAAGGTGCCCCGTTCGGAATCCTGACCAGACAGACGTACCGCGTTGCCTTCGAGGAGGAGTGAGCCGAAAGCCAGCGCCTCGGCCGTGGCCCAGTCAAAGCCTTCGCCCGTTTCGAACATCTTTCTCTTCGCGTCTAGCTGGCGCTGGATACGGGAATGGATGTGGAAGTTGTCCGGAGCCCGGGTCAGGCCTTCACCGATTTCCTTCAATCGCTCCACGGGCACACCCGTCTTTCCCCGGCGGGCGTCGTCAGACGCGATGGACATACCCGTCCAGGCGCCGTCCAGCCAGTCAGCCTTATTGGCCTTGTAGCTGCCTGCGGCCTCGAAGGCATCGTCCAGGTGCCGGACGAAGTTGGCGATCTGCTGATTTGCTTCATCTTGGGTCAGCACCTTCTCGTGAACCAGCTTCTGGGAGTAGATTTGTAGGGTCGTCGGGTGCTCTGCAATTTTCTTGTACATGAGCGGCTGGGTGAACATAGGTTCGTCACCCTCATTATGGCCGTGGCGCCGATAACAGATCATATCGATGACCACGTCCTTCTTGAACCGCTGACGGTATTCGATGGCGACCCGCGCGCAGTGGACCACGGCTTCCACGTCGTCTGCGTTGACATGGAAGATGGGCGCGTCCACGGCCTTGGCTACGTCAGAGGAATAATGGGACGTGCGTGAATTCTTGGGCGCCGTGGTGAACCCGATCTGGTTATTGATGATGATGTGGATCGTGCCGCCGGTCTTGTAACCGAAAAGGTTGGAGAGATCTAAGGTCTCCGGAACGAGGCCCTGACCGGCGAAGGCCGCGTCACCATGCAATAGCATGCACATGACCTTTTCTCGGTCTGGGTCGTTCAGCTGCTTCTGTTTGGCCCGGACCTTACCCAGGCACACTGTGTTTGCAGCCTCCAAGTGAGACGGGTTGGCGGTCAGCGACAGGTGCACGGACTTGCCGTCGAACACCCGGTCCGATGAGGAGCCCAGGTGGTATTTCACGTCGCCCGAGCCGCCCACGTCTTCCGGCCGAGAAGATCCGCCCTGGAATTCATGGAAGATTGCCTGGAAGGGCTTGCCCATCACGTTGGCAAGCACGTTTAGCCGGCCCCGGTGGGCCATGCCGAGCACGATCTCCTGTACGCCCAGCTGGCCGCCGCGCTTAAAGATCTGTTCCATGGCCGGAACCAGGCTTTCGCCGCCATCCAGGCCGAAGCGCTTGGTGCCGGTGAACTTCTTGTCCAGGTACTTCTCAAATCCTTCGGTTTCGATCAGGCGGTTGAGGATGGCCTGCTTGCCGCGGTCGGTAAAGTTGGACTGATTGTGGATGCGCTCGATACGCTCCTGGATCCACGCCTTCTCGTCAGGGTCCTGGATGTGGGTGAATTCGACGCCAATGGAACCGCAGTAGGTTTCTTGCAGGACGGAGACGATCTCGCGGACGGTCGCCGTTTCCAGGCCAAGCACGTAGTTGATGAAGACCTCCCGGTCCATGTCCTTTTCCGCAAACCCGTAGGTCTGCGGATCGAGTTCCGGATGCTCGGTTGGCTCCTCTAGGCCCAAGGGGTCCAAATTTGCCTTCAGGTGGCCGCGAACGCGGTAGGCGCGAATCATCATGAGGGCGCGGATGGAATCCAACGTCGCTTCGCGGGTCTTCACCGCGCTGGTGTGCTGGGCGGATGCCTGCGCCGTTAAATTGATGGGCTGGGCGGTCTCATGACCCCGGGTCATCTGCTCCGACAAGGTGGTAAGGTCGCCTCGGCCGACGACGCCGGCATCCGACGGCGCCCATGACGCCCCCCGGCGCTCTGTGGAGATGTCCTTCGCCTCGGCTTCCATGTCGGCAAAAAATTCCTGCCAGCGGTGCTCCACGGAATGAGGATCATCTAGGTAACGTTCGTATATCTCCGCGATGTAGACCTGATTGCCGGAATACAGGAACGAAGTGGGGTCAAGTTCCATGGTCGTCTGCTGCGCCTTTCGGCGCGCCTCCCTAGTGTTCTGCCAAAGTGCGTTCGTGGAGTTTAACCCTTTAACGCCTCCAGCATGGTCTCTCCCAGTCGCGCCGGACTTGCCGACACGTGAATGCCAGCCGATTGCATGGCCTCGATCTTCGCTTCCGCCGTGCCTTTACCGCCGGATATAATGGCGCCAGCATGACCCATGCGCTTGCCTGGGGGCGCCGTGACGCCGGCGATGAAGCCGACGACAGGTTTTTTGGTGCCCGAATCCTTCAGGAACTGTGCGCCGTCTTCCTCTGCGGAACCGCCGATCTCACCGATCATGACGATGCTTTTGGTTTCGTCATCGGCGACGAACATCTCCAGGCAATCGACAAAATTGGTGCCGTTGACCGGATCGCCACCGATGCCGATGCAGGTGCTCTGACCGAGGCCTGCGGCGGTAGTCTGCGCCACGGCCTCATAGGTGAGCGTGCCCGAACGAGACACAATACCCACGGAACCGCGCTTGTGGATGTGGCCCGGCATGATACCGATCTTGCACTCGTCCGGCGTGATCACGCCCGGGCAGTTGGGCCCGATGAGGCGCGAGCCGGAATTCGCCAACGCGCGCTTCACGGTAACCATGTCGATGACTGGGATGCCTTCCGTAATACAGATGATCAGAGGAATTTCCGCGTCGATGGCCTCCATGATGGCGTCTGCGGCGAACGGCGGCGGTACGTAAATGACGCCGGCGTTCGCGCCCGTCTTGTCAACCGCGTCGGCGACCGTGTCGAACACCGGCAAGTCCAAATGCTTGGTGCCGCCCTTGCCCGGAGTTACGCCGCCCACCATGTTTGTGCCGTAGGCGATGGCTTGTTCCGAATGGAAGGTCCCCTGGGCGCCCGTGAAGCCCTGGCAGATGACCTTCGTGTCTTTTCCAACCAATACCGACATTATCCAGCCCCCTTTACAGCGGCGACGACCTTTTTCGCCGCATCGCCCAAATCGTCGGCAGAGGTGATCGCGAGGCCAGAGGCGGCCATGATCTCTTTGCCTTTTTCAACGTTTGTGCCTTCCAAACGCACTACCAGGGGCACGTGCAGGTCGACTTCCTTGGCCGCCGTGACGACGCCCTCGGCGATCACGTCGCAGCGCATAATGCCGCCAAAGATGTTGACCAAAATCCCCTTCACGTTGGGGTCGGACAAGATGATCTTGAAGGCCGCTGTGACCCGTTCGGCGGTGGCGCCGCCGCCCACGTCCAAGAAGTTGGCCGGTTCGGATCCTTCCAGCTTGATGATGTCCATGGTCGCCATGGCGAGGCCGGCGCCGTTTACCATGCACCCGATTTCGCCGTCCAACTTGACGTAGTTGAGTTCCCACTTTCCGGCTTCCAACTCGGCGGCGTCCTCTTCTTCCTCGTCGCGCATTTCGGCGACGTCCTTGTGGCGATAGAGCGCGTTGTCGTCAAAGCCGACCTTGGCGTCGAGCGCCATGACATCGCCAGCGCCCGTGACTACTAGTGGGTTGATTTCCACCATGGAGCAATCGAGGTCGTTGAAGGCCTGATACAAGGACATGATCAGCTTAACCGCTGATTTGATCTGCGCGCCCTCTAGCCCCAGACCGAAAGCCAACTGTCGGGCGTGGTAGGGCTGGATGCCGGTGGCCGGGTCAACGGCCACCTTTAAAATCTTCTCGGGCGTCGCTTCTGCGACTTCCTCGATCTCCATGCCGCCCTCCGTGGACGCCATGATCAAAAGCCGAGACGATTGCCGATCGAGCAGCATGCCCATGTAGAGTTCGCGGGCGATGTCACAGCCCTCTTCGATGTAGAGCCGCTTAACTTCTTTGCCGTCGGGGCCGGTCTGCTTAGTGACCAAAACGTGGTTCAGCATCTCGGTGGCGTTTTCGCGGACCTCGTCGACGGAGTTGACGACACGCACGCCACCCTTGCCGTCTGGTTTATCTTTGAACCGTCCGGCGCCCCGGCCCCCGGCATGGATCTGTGATTTGACGACGAAGACATCTCCGCCCAATTCCTCGGCCGCCTTGACGGCCTCGTCGACGGTAAAGGCCACATGGCCGCGCGGAACGGCGACACCGTACTCGGCCAACACCTGTTTACCCTGGTACTCGTGGATATTCATGTCATTCCCCTTGTCATGGTTCCTGCGTTGGACCGGTTACCGGCGGGCCCCCTGCTGCGGGTTAAGTTTTTACTTCTTCCTCGGCGCGGCCTTGGCGACTTTCTTCTTCGCCATGTCGCGTTGAAGTTTCTTGGTAACCGCGTCCAGATCCTTGACGGCCTTTACGGATTTCCGAAACATGGAGCGCTCTGTGGCATCCAGTTTGATCTCGACGATGCGTTCCACGCCCTTGGCCCCGATCACCACCGGCACGCCAACGTAGATGCCCTTCACGCCATATTCACCCTTCAGGTACGCTGCGCAAGGCAGCACGCGCTTTTTGTCTTTCAGATAGCTTTCCGCCATGGCGATGGCGGAAGATGCCGGCGCATAGAAGGCGGAGCCCGTCTTCAGCAGGTTGACGATTTCGCCGCCGCCCATGCGGGTGCGCTGGACAATCTCATCTATACGCTTCTGCGTGGTCCATTTCATCTTGACCAGGTCCGGCAGCGGAATGCCGGCGACCGTGGAATAGCGTATGGACGGCACCATGCTGTCGCCGTGGCCGCCAAGTACGAAGGCCGTGACGTCCTCGACGGAGACGTTGAATTCTTCAGCGATGAAGTGCTGGAAGCGCGCCGAGTCTAGCACGCCGGCCATGCCAACCACCTTGTTGTGCGGCAGGCCGCAGGCATCGCGAAGGATACCGACCATAACGTCCAAGGGGTTGGTGATGCAGATGACGAAGGCGTTGGGGGCGTACTGCTTGATGCCCGCGCCGACCTGTTCCATGACCGAGGTGTTGATGCCGATCAGGTCATCGCGGCTCATGCCCGGCTTGCGGGGCACGCCTGCGGTGACGATGACCACGTCAGCGCCACGGATACCAGCGTAGGACTTGGTTCCCGACAGCTTCGCGTCGAACCCCTCGACGGGCGATGATTGGGCCAGGTCCAGTGCCTTGCCCTGTGGGATACCGTCGACGATGTCGAACAGGACGACGTCACCCAATTCCTTGAGCCCGGCCAGATGGGCCAACGTGCCGCCGATCATGCCGGCGCCGATGAGTGCGATTTTGTTGCGTGCCATGAGATTTCCTGAAGGTCGTTAAAGTGATAAAAAATAAAGCTTCTCAGATGGTTGCCACCATCTTCTAGCTTCTGTCGTACCTTGAGTCATCTGCATTCGCAAGAGATTCACCTAGTTTTATGGACCAACCGGTCCGGAATATGATTAGGGGCCATTTGGCAAGGGCTTCAAGCCATCCTTCATGAATTGCCGCAGGGATGCCCATCCCTATGGATCCGAGATTTCTCATTTTAAGAGCATCGGTGAATGGGTCGAGCTATAGGTCTGGCTCCACTGGGTCAACTGCGATAGGTTGCCGCCATGAATGACGATGCGACCACGTCTGATCTCGACCCTTCTTTTGCCCAGGCCCAGATCTTGTCTGAGGCGCTGCCTTACATGCGCCGGTTCGCGGGCAAGACCGTGGTCATCAAGTATGGCGGTCACGCCATGGGTGACGCGACCCTGGCGGAGCGGTTCTCGCGCGACATCGTTCTACTGCGTCAGGTGGGGTTAAATCCCATCGTCGTGCACGGCGGCGGTCCACAGATCGGGGCCATGCTGGAGAAGCTGCAGATCCGTTCCGAATTCATCGATGGGCTCCGGGTCACGGACAAAGCGACAGTAGATGTCGTCGAGATGGTTCTTGCCGGGTCCATCAACAAGCAGATCGTCGCCGGCATCTCGGCGGCGGGTGGCTATGCGGTGGGCATTTGCGGCAAGGACAGCAACCTGATCCGAGCCGATCGGCTGAAGCGGACGACCCGCGATCCCGACTCGAACATCGAAAAGGTCCTGGACCTGGGCCTGGTCGGCGACCCGAAGCAGATCAACCCGTATGTCCTGGAGGCCTTTAACGAAGGTGGCATCACGCCGGTGATCGCGCCCATCGGGCTGGGCCCCGACGGCGAGACCTTGAACATCAATGCCGATACGGTGGCCGGCGCTATCGCGCGGGCGGTGGGCGCGGTGCGGCTTTATATGTTGACCGACGTTGCCGGGGTGCTTGGCGGTGACGGAAACCTGATTTCCGAAATGACGATGGCCGACGCGCAGGACCTTATCGACGACGGCATCATTCAGGGCGGCATGATTCCGAAAATTGAAACCTGTATCGACGTGGTTAATTCCGGCGTCGACGCGGCCACGATCATCGACGGCCGGGTGCCGCACGCGATTCTCATCGAACTGTTCACCAAGGGCGGCGTCGGCACGCAGATCGTGCGCAGCTGATATCCATGACCCGACCGGCGTTACGCAAGAGAAGAACGGCTGTGAGCGCTAACCTTGAGGAGACCTCTGCCGTCGGCGGCATCCAGCTATACGGCACAATGCGGACATTCTCTCTAGTCTGCGCCGGCACTTAGTTTTGCCCACGGTGCCTGGCCAGAATTTAGACCTGACGTCGAAACCGTCCTGTGCTAGTAGGATAACGAAGTCGCATGGCTGCCAACCAATCGCGCCCGTAGCTCAGTTGGATAGAGCACCTGATTCCTAATCAGGGGGTTGTGAGTTCGAATCTCGCCGGGCGCGCCAGACTTCCGTCGTTTTAGCCAGGGAGAATGTTATGGCCACAATCACCACACCGGACGGCGTCAATCTCTATTATGAAGAGGCAGGCGACGGCGAGCCCGTCGTTTTCGTCC
>CAZNWX010000083.1:0-1108 GCA_964576415.1 uncultured Magnetovibrio sp.
ATGGCGCCGATCCAGTGGCGGCGCAAGCCATGGTGTTTCAGCGCCCCGTCATGCTGCGCCGATCTGTCGCGGCGAACGTGGATTTCGCCCTGAAACTCAGAGACCTCGGAAAACCCGACCGGACCGTGATCATCGACGAGGTCCTCGGCCGGTGTGGCCTCCGCCGCCTGAAGGACAACCCGGCCCGTGTGCTGTCCTTTGGTGAACAGCAGAAACTCGCCCTCGCCCGGGCCTGGGCCCTGAAGCCGCAAGTCCTGTTCCTGGACGAGCCGACGGCCAGCCTGGATCCGGCCGCCACCCATGCAGTGGAGGAAATCGTGCAGGCCATTCACGACGAGGGCACGCGGATCATCATGACCACGCACGATCTGGGTCAGGCCCGTCGGCTCGCCGATGAAGTAATCTTCCTACACCGGGGTCGTATGCTCGAACACGCACCGACGGAGACGTTCTTCACTGAACCCAAGAACGACCTCGCCCAGGCCTTTGTTAAAGGTGAATTGCTTTGGTGGAAACTGGGCAAAGACAACCGGCGCGCTGGCGGATACGGGGTTGACAAGGCGCCGCGACGCCGAAATTGACAACCCGCAACCTGGTTACTATGCAGGCAGGTAACGATTTCTTTTCGGAAGGAATACGCATGGCACCGGTGCCGCCAACCCGTCGCATTCGCACGACGCTGATCGCCGCACTGGTTTTGGTCTTTAGCTGTTTTGAGGTCTCCGCAGCCGACCGCTTCATCACAGTCGCCTCAACCACCTCAACCCGTAACTCCGGTCTATACGACCACATACTACCACTGTTCACCGAGGCAACGGGAGTGACGATCAGGGTCGTCGCTGTCGGCACAGGTCAAGCCATCCGTCTGGCCAAGGCTGGCGACGCCGACGTCCTATTCGTGCACCATCGGCCATCCGAAGAAGCTTTCGTGAGGAAAGGCTTCGGCGTCAAGCGCTACGATGTAATGTACAACGACTTCGTCATCGTTGGCCCTAAGGCGGACCCCGCCGGTGCGGCCAAACAGAATGCCGCCGCCGCTGCCCTGACGGCCATCGCCAAGGCCAATTGGCCGTTTACGTCGCGCGGAGACGACAGCGGCACCCACAAA
>CAZNWX010000083.1:1118-8676 GCA_964576415.1 uncultured Magnetovibrio sp.
GAGATGGGGCTATGGCGCGCGGCCGGCGTCAATACGGCCAAGTCGGCTGGTGAATGGTACCGGGAGACCGGATCGGGTATGGGCGCTACGCTTAACACGGCCTCAGCGATGAACGCCTATGCACTGACCGATCGCGCCACCTGGCTAAAATTTGCAAACAAAGGAGAATTGACGATCGTCAACGAAGGCGACAAGAGTTTGTTCAACCCTTATGGTGTGATTCTCGTGGATCCTAAAAAACATCCCCACACCAAAGTCAAGAACGGCCAAGCCTTCATAAATTGGCTGATCTCGGACGCCGGGCAGCGAGCTATCGCCGCCTACGACATTAACGGCCAACAGGCCTTTTTTCCAAACGTCAAATCCGCCAACTGACGTCGGTCGGCGATCGGCAAGACGTTCCGTCGGAGGGATCAATTTCAGCGTAGCGCCTTCGCCGGGCACGCTGGTTAAGACCACCATTCCGGGGTTCAACCCGGTCTCGGTTTCACCAAGTAGACCCCAACCCCTTGCCATCTTGGGCCCGCGCTTCCGGATTGCTAATTTGGGTGAACGGCTCAAACAATCCGATTCAAATCCTCGAGGGTAATGCAGATCACCGTATCGGCCACTGAAAGACACAAGGGGATTCGTGAGCATTTTCAGCATGAGGCTCTGGTGGCGGCCTGACCCCGGCTGAGCGTTGAAATTTGCACGTACCGTATCAGATTCCGTCGACGAGAACGGAATTGGTATGCGCGGCCTTGTGACGAAGCGCCATCGGCCCCTTGTAGTCCTCAGACCCGTGCCAAGCCTTGGCGCTTCCCATGTCCTTGAACTTCAGCACCACGCATCGCGGCGCCGGCCATTCGCCCTCCAGGATTTCCATATCACCGCCACGGACCAGATATTCGCCGCCGTATTTGGCGATGGTCGCCGGCACCTGCTCACGATACTGGGCATAGGCCTCTTCATCACTCACCGTGACCTGCACAATCACATAGGCCGCCATATTCGTTCCTCCTGTCACCTACAATTGGGCCGTATCATCCGTTCGGCCGCACATTTACATATTCAGGATACGCACCCGGCGCACGTGGGCAAGCGCGAGATTTACCGCCAAGAGTCACGCCGCAACGTTCCTGTGCCGGGCTCCGCGCGCTTGTAACCATGAGGATGCTAGGATAGATGTCTCGGCGAAACAGGGACACCCGTTCATGCCTTCATTGACCTTGCACGTGGACAAAACATTAGCCAATGAACGGCTCACACCCGAGACTGTTCGAGGCCTGGGTCACGACCTTGAGACCGCGGTCTTGTTCCATTTGAAGCCTGCCTCCAAGACCTTCCAGTTCGACCTCATCGTCTGTGAGACCTGTGGCCCCACCTACCCCGTTTCCATGTCCTTGCACTTCCGGGCGACCGAGGCGCGGGGCGAACCAGTGGTCATGGCATGCCTGCAGGAAATTGCCACTGCCATCGCCGACCATTTGGGCGCCGGCGCGCGGTTGCGGGCCTTTGCCATTGACCAGAGCGGTCTGTTCTCCCTAGACCACAAAACCTCATGAGCGGGTTCGCCCGTTCGCGACATCGGTAGTTTCCACCATGGAAGCTGCACGGTGAACGTGAGCGATCGCCTCACGCAGCCGACCGGCGGCGTTCATTTTTTGCGAACAAAGTCCGTGACACACCTTAAGTACTACGTGTAACAAAAATGCGTGGGGAGGGACGGCGCGCCAATGCGCCGCCGCTGTTGTATGGAAGCTAACGACAAAAAGATCCTGATTTGCAATTGCGAAGGCACCATGGCCATGGACCCAGACGGGGTGGCCAGGGCATTTGGCAGTGAGGCCGTGCCCATCAGTCAACTGTGTCGCGCCCAATTGGAAGTCTTTGAGGATGTGGTAAAACGTCATGACGACGTGATCGTAGCCTGCACCCAGGAAGCCCCCATATTCCTGGAAGCCACAGAAGGTCTTGGCGACGACGCACCAGCGCTCCGATTCTGCAATATCCGCGAGAAGGCCGGCTGGTGCCGTGAGGCACCGGGCGGCGCGTCGACCAACCTGACGGCTAAGATGGCAGCGCTACTCAACGAGGCAACCCTCAACATTCCTGAAACGCGTTCTGTCACCATGGTATCCAACGGTACCGTGTTGGTTTTAGGCACAGGGCAATCGGCCATGGATGCGTCGGGGAAGTTGGCAGAACGGATGGACGTCACCGTCGTACTTGGCGGCGCCGGCGAGGTGATCGCGCCCAGGGTGATGGATGTCCCCGTTTTTCGGGGCCAGGTCACCGGAGCCACGGGATATCTTGGCGCCTTTGAAGTGAATATCTCCGAATCAGCCCCGGCTTCGCCATCCCATCGAAACGGTCTGGGTTTTGACGGCGGCGGGCAACCAGGGGTTATCGAATGCGACCTGATCCTGGACCTTCGCGGCGCGAGACCGTTGTTCAACGCGCCTGAAAAGCGCGACGGTTACTTCAACCCCGAACCGGGCAATCCGGCGGCGGTAGCAGAAACCCTATTGACCATGACCGACATGGTCGGCGAGTTCGAGAAACCCCGCTACGTGGATTACGACCCCGACATATGCGCCCACGCGCGCAATGAAATTACCGGATGTACGAAATGCCTCGATGCCTGTCCCACCGGTGCCATCACGCCGGACGGCGACAAGGTCGCCTATGACCCCTATATCTGCGCGGGCTGCGGAAACTGCGCGAGCATTTGCCCTACCGGCGCGGCGAAATACGCCATGCCAGCCGGCGACGCGCTGTACGAACGGCTGCGCCAAGTCCTAACCACCTACCGGCTGTCCGGCGGCAACAACCCAGTTGTGCTGATCCACGACACCACCTGGGGAGAGGGCATGATTTCGGCCATTGCGCGGGCCGGTGGCGGGCTGCCCGCCAACGTTCTACCCTTCGCGGTCAATGAGGTCACCCTGACGGGGGTCGAAACGCTGTTAGTCGCCAGCGCCTACGGTGCCGAGCACACATGTATCCTGGCCGGCCCCTCGAGGGTCGACGAACTGGCCGAGGTCCGCATTGGCATCTCCCTGGCAAACCATATCCTTGAGGGCATCGGGTATGGGTCCGGCCGCCTTCAACTCATCGACGCCGTCGATCCGGACGTGGTCGAGACCACACTGTATAACCTAGATGTCCGGCCCGGCATGCCGGCGGCCGGGTTCCTGGCCATGGGCCGCAAGCGTTCGGTCATGAACCAAGCTTTGCAAGCCTTGCACGTAGCGGCACCCAACGCCGTGGATGTCCTGGCGCTCCCCGACGGCGCGCCCTTTGGCGCCGTCCAGGTGAATGTAGAAGGCTGCACACTCTGCCTGGCCTGTGTCGGCGCCTGTCCAACGGGGGCCATGAAGGACAACCCGGACATGCCTCAGCTCTCGTTCAACGAACAGAGCTGCGTACAGTGCGGGCTCTGCCGCAACACCTGCCCAGAGAAGGTCATCAGCCTGACGCCACAAATCAGCTTCCTGGAAACGGCCCGCAGCCATCAGGTTGTGAAGGCGGAAGAACCCTTCGAATGCGTCCGCTGCGGCAAGGCCTTCGGTGCGAAGTCGACAATCGAGCACATGGTCTCAAAGCTGGAAGGCCATACCATGTTCGCTGACGATAAGGCCTTGAACCGCCTCAAGATGTGCGAAGATTGCCGCATAATCGCCATGATGGAAGACGATCCGCAGCCCTTCCAGCACGGCGCCGTGCCGGTGCCGCGCACCACGGACGACTATCTCCAGGAACGCGAAGAACTCCGCGCCCAAGCTGTCGCCGACATGAAGTCCAAAGGCCTGGATGTCAACGACGATAGTTGAAACCGACAAAGCCCGCAGAATTTTGAGGACGACAAGCAGTGGTCAAATGTCTACATATGAAGGGTCCGGTGGCCGACGTGTCCCCGGGCGACAGTGTGAGGACAAAAACGTGACGGAAATGATCGACCCCTTCGGACGCCATGTAAGCTATCTGCGCATCTCGGTGACGGATCGCTGTGATTTCCGCTGCCATTATTGCATGTCCGAAGACATGACTTTCCTGCCAAAGACGGATGTCCTATCCCTTGAGGAATTGGATCGGCTGTGTTCCGCCTTTGTCCGCAAGGGGGTCAAGAAGCTCCGCATCACCGGCGGCGAACCGCTGGTCCGGCGCAATATCATGTCGCTCTTCCGCAACCTGGGCCGGCATTTGGAAACGGGCGCACTGGAGGAGCTAACGCTGACAACCAACGGCAGTCAGTTGGCCAAGTATGCAGACGAACTTTATGATTGCGGTGTGAGGCGCATCAACGTCTCCGTTGACACCCTGGACCCCACAAAATTCCAGCAAATCACCCGCTGGGGCAAATTGAAGAAGGTTCTGGATGGCATTGCCGCGGCCAAAGCCGCCGGCCTAGCCATCAAAATCAACGCCGTCGCACTGAAGGATTTCAACGAGCCCGAACTCGACAGCATGCTCAAATGGTGCGGCGACGAAGGATACGATCTGACCCTCATCGAGACCATGCCCATGGGTGATATTGGCGGCGACCGTATCGACCAGTACCTGCCGTTGTCCACCATCCGCGAGCGGCTTGAAAAGAACTGGTCCCTGACGGACATTCCCTTCAGGACCGGCGGACCCGCGCGTTATGTGGAGGTTGACGAGACCGGCCGCAAGCTTGGGTTTATTACGCCCCTGACCCATAATTTCTGCGAAAGCTGCAACCGCGTGCGGCTGACCTGTACGGGCACGCTGTACATGTGCCTGGGTCAGGATGATGCCGCCGATCTGCGCGAACCGCTCCGCGCCTCCGAAGGCGATGAGGCCCTTGAGGCCGCCATCGATGAGGCGATAGGACGCAAACCAAAAGGCCATGACTTCGTCATCGAACGCGGCCGCTCCGGGCCCGCCGTGGCCAGGCACATGAGTGTTACCGGCGGCTGAACTCTCATCCGCCCCACTGGGCGTTCCGCCGGTTGCCTAGTTTCAAGGATTACTGCAAATGGTGCTCCTAGGCGATGAGCCGACAGTTGAAATCGCGTTGCTGCTATTCCAGCTGCCGGGACAGAGACTAGGGCATCCCGCTTGCGCTGGCGCGCGGCGGATCGCCCAAACGCTGACGGCCACGCCGGCCGGCTTGCGTTTGCCGCTCACGCATTTCATCCGGCCCGCCAAATCTAAAGCCCCGGCCAGACGGTCGCCGGAACATAGACTTTGCCATCGGCCAGCTTCCGCGCTGTGCGGATCAATCCGGCGGAATTCAAATCCAACCCCGAATTCGTGACCCGGTAATCGACCAGGACGTCGATAGTGCCGGAGGGGTGCTCAAGTATGATCGTCGCCGGACTGCCATCGGGCGGGATCAGCATGCCATCGGCGACGGTTCCAGGCGTCAAAGCACACGACGCCATGCACTGGGCGCCGGTGACGGCCATAGTCGGATGTGTCTGCCAGGGCATGAAGTAGCGCACTGCAATGGTGCCGCCGTCACGGGCCGGGGCAAAAACACCGAATTTGGGTGTTACGGATTCCGCCACATTCTCGATACCCATGCGTTCGCCGGCTTCGATACGGAGTTTTTCCATACGGTCGAAGAATTCCCGGTTGGCGTCTAGCTCATCTCGGGTCTCATATCCCGTCAGCCCCATGTCCTCGGCCCGGGCAATAACCATGGGCATGGCGACATCGATACACGTGACGTCGACATCCTGGATATGGTCGACCACATTTCCCGTGGGCAACAGTGAACCAGTCGCCGAACCGATTACATCCATGAAATTGAGTTGGATCGGCGCCGCCGTGCCCGGCACGCCGTCGATAGCCACATCCCCGTCATACACAACGCCGTCGACGTCCGTCTTCACGTTCGCGACGATACGCGCGCCGACGTTGACGGCGTGGATTTTCACCTCCGTCTCCCCGTCCTGGGCGTTGACGATCCCCATCTCAATGGCCGCCGGACCAACGCCAGAAAGCATGTTGCCGCAGGTCGGCTTGTAGTCCACCAGTTGCTCTTCGACGCTGACCTGGGCGAAAAAGTAGTCTACGTCGGCCCAATGGTCGGAACCTTCCGACAACATCACCACCTTAGTGGTCACCGCGGCGCCACCACCAATCCCATCGATGTTCAAGGCGTGGCCCGAACCCACCACCGAGATCAAGACCTGAGCCAGTTCGTCCAAATTTTCGGGCAGGTCCGCGCGACGGAAATATGGCCCCCGCGACGTGCCGCCGCGCATGAAAATGTAGGGAATGGCCGTTTGTTTCATGGCGGGCACCCTACTTGAAGGGCCGGGGCAATTCCACCCACGACTGCAGTTTCTATATTCTCAGGATGGGAGCCGGCGCATGCACCGGATCACAATCGAGGGGTGGAACTTAGCTGTTCCGTGCGGCTAGCGCCCATCCAGCCGTAGCGCCATGCCCTACCCACCACGACGCGGAGTGGGTCGCGATCCTAAATTTTAAAAGAAAATGTTCGTCTAATTTGGTTGAATGGGGAAATACGAAGCCGCTAATCGCGGCCGACATCGCCCCGTGCCCCAAAACTACCAAATTCGGGCCGCAAGTACGCTAATCCACGGTTGCCGGCCCGCAGGTTGTTTAGATTTTATTATACACACGAGATGACAATCCGTGACTTGGCTAATATGATCCGCCGGTCGCAAGCCCCTAGACTGACTTTAAATATCAAAATCAGGCCCGCTTCATGAAGTTCGCTAAAATAGCCATCGCCGCCGCTGATATGCCCGAAGCCGAAGAGGCCGGGGCCCGGCTTCGGGCGCGCTATAGCTGCGTTTCGGCGGACGAAGCCGACGTGATCGTCGCGCTGGGCGGTGACGGATTCGTCCTACATATGCTGCACAGCGTGATGAAGAACCCGGTGCCGATTTATGGAATGAACCGAGGATCCGTAGGTTTTCTCATGAATGCCTACGAAGAAGATGCGCTATTGGAGCGGTTAGCTGCGGCCACGGCGGCAGAATTGCATCCCCTCCGTATGCAGTCCTGGGATACGAACGGCCAAAAACACGAGGCCCTGGCCATTAACGAGGTCTCCCTAATCCGCCAATCGCGGCAAGCGGCGAAGATCGCCATCACCGTAGACGGTGTGGAGCGCCTGGATGAACTGATCTGCGATGGCATCATGGTCTCAACACCGGCGGGGTCAACAGCCTATAACCTGTCGGCGGCCGGGCCGATCATTCCCATGGGGGCTGGCGTTCTGGCGCTCACGCCAATCAGCGCCTTTCGCCCCCGCCGTTGGCGGGGTGCATTGCTACCGCAGCGCGCGGCGGTGGAGTTTCATGTCAAAGACGCAGACTTCCGCACCGTGAGCGCCAGCGCGGACTTCCACGAAGTGCGCAATATCACCCGCGTCACCGTATCGGAGAGCCGAGACGTTTCGCTACCGTTGCTGTTCGATCCGGAACACAATCTCGAGGAACGTATCCTGAAGGAACAGTTCCAACCGTGAGTGCCGCCGAAGACCCCGCCTCCACGGACCGCCGCGCCGAAAACGCCCCCAACAATTTAACAAAACCACCGGAGGGTTGGCCACGCTGGACCCTCTACA
>CAZNWX010000084.1:0-8643 GCA_964576415.1 uncultured Magnetovibrio sp.
CAGGGCACTTTCTACCTTTTCCGTAGGTCATGAGCATATTGACCTACCTGCGGCGACAGCACGGGGGCTAATGGTATCTAATACGCCAAATGTACTTAACGAGGCTACGGCGGACATCGCGTTCATGCTGCTCCTGTGCGCGTCGCGCCGGGCCAGCGAAGCCGATCGAATGGTTCGCAATGGTAATTGGGTCGGCTGGGCACCAACGCAGAGGCTGGGCGTGGGTATGCAGGGCAAACGCTTGGCGATATTAGGCATGGGCGGCATCGGTCGCGAAGTTGCGAAGCGGGGCCGCGCCTTTGGTATGACCATCCATTATCACAATCGTAGCTCCTTGCCCGACGACATCGCAGAGGGTGCTATCTACCACAAGAGCGTCGATGAGCTGATGAAAGTGGCGGATTTCCTGTCCATCAATTGCCCGATGACGCCAGAAATGGCGAAATTTCTGAACAAGGACCGCATCGCTCTTCTGCCGCCCAATGCGATTGTCGTGAACTCTGCCCGTGGGGGTTTGATCGATGACGAGGCGTTGATTGCCGCACTCAAATCCGGCCGCGTCTTTGCTGCCGGCCTGGATGTATTTGATGGTGAGCCCAATCTTAACCCCGAATATCGTACCTTGGACAACGTGATCCTCCTGCCCCACGTGGGCAGCGCCACGTTTGAAACTCGGAACGCCATGGGGTTTACGGCCCTGGAGAATCTGGACGCTTTCTTTGCCGGAACGGAGCCACCAAACTGCATCGTTTGATTTTAAACCGTATTGCCCGCCGACTGGGGTCTCCGCGATCACAGCGCCTAAATGATAGACGGTTGGTGATGGGTCTAAGGGCCTCCAGTGCGATAGCCGGCTTAGGCACGTGCTTTCCGTGATCCTTGTCTGCCGGAACTAAATGGTGCCAACCTCGGGCTTACGCGGATCGCTAGATTCCTGCGAGCCAAAAGTGTCGGGGCGCGCACGTTCGGTTCGCGGGATCGCTAGGTTAAACCGAAATTTCCTTTGCAACGCCAAACCCGACCTGCTAAATCCCGCGAAGTTCTGGTCTCCATAATGTTTGCGGGGCAACACAGTTGGATTTCTTTCTAGATTAGTGCGCCCATGAAAAAGGCATTAATTTCTGGCATTTCTGGTCAAGATGGGTCGTACCTAGCTGAGCTTCTCATTTCCAAGGGATATGAGGTCCACGGGATCATTCGACGTGCATCGGTTTCAAACACTCGCCGTATCGACCATCTTCTTCATCCAGACGAAATGCACGGGGAGTCGCTGCAGCTGCACTATGGCGACGTGACCGATAGCAGCCGGCTGGTTGATCTGATCGATCAAATTGAACCCAACGAGGTCTACAACCTGGCGGCCCAGAGCCATGTCCAGATTTCCTTTCACGAACCTATTCACACCTCGGAAGTTGTTGCGGTGGGAGCGCTCAAAATGCTCGAGGCGATCCGTTTTATCGGCGCTGGTCATATCCGATTCTATCAGGCGGCAACCTCGGAAGTTTACGGAAATGTGAACATCTCACCACAGGATGAAAAAACGCCATTCCATCCCGACAGCCCATATGCCTGCGGCAAGGTGTTCGCCTTCCACCAAGTCCGGCTTTATAGGGACGCCTATGGCCTTCATGCTTCAAACGGCATCCTTTTCAATCATGAAAGTCCGCGCCGCGGCGACAATTTTGTCACGCGCAAGATCACTCGCGCATTAGCGCGGATTGTCGCAGGCAGACAGGATAAGCTTTTACTTGGGAACCTGGATGCACGGCGAGACTGGGGTCACGCGAAAGACTACGTCGAAGCCATGTGGAAGATGCTACAACAAGAATCCAGCGATGATTACGTTATCGCGACAGGCGAAAGCCAAAGCGTTCGAGATTTCTTGGATACATCATTTGGATTGCTGGGCTTGAACTGGTCGGATCATGTCGATATCGACCCCAAACTACTTCGGCCCATCGATGTTAGCGAGTTTGTAGGCGATTCCAGAAAAGCCCATCAAGCATTCGGTTGGGAGCCAAAAATTTCGTTCCAAGATTTGGTCCGCGAGATGGTGATGACCGATCTATTACACGAAGATGTCGATCCAATGCAGTTTGATTTGTGAAACGAACGACGAATGAAATCGGTGTCAGTCTGAAAAAATGACGAGCGGCACGGTCCACAAACAACCGAACCAGCTATCGGCTACTGTTAGTACCGGCCGACCATGACTGAGCGCGCCTTCATTACCGGTATTATGGGACAAGACGGGTCCTATCTGAATGAAGCGCTCCTGGGCGCCGGCGTCGCCACCATGGGAAGCGATAGAACGGCCGTGTTCAACGGATGTAGCGGCACAAATCGAAAGCCGTTCGACATTGGCGACTCGCGGCAAGTCCGGACTTGGATCGCAGATTGGAAACCAACCCAGATTTATCACTTGGCTGCGGTTCACGGATCGTCCGAAGACCGGACAGAAGACGCGGCCGATCTGTTCGCCCGATCCTTACGGGTTCATGCGGTTGGTCTAGCCCATCTCTTGGAAGGGGTCCGAACCGAAGCGCCGGAAGCCCGATTGGTTTTTGCCGCGTCATCGCACGTCTTCGGCAAGCCTCTTGAAAGCCCACAAGGCGAAAATACATCGATGGCGCCGACCAGCCCCTATGGCATTTCCAAGGCGGCCGGGATCGGTATCTGCGCGCATTACCGGAACCAGTATGGCGTTCGTGCATCTTCGGCCATTCTTTACAATCACGAGTCACCCCGGCGGTCCGCTGGTTATGTAACGCAAAAAATCGTCCGGGCGGGTGTTGCCATCAAGCGCGGACAACAGTGTCGCCTGGTGCTTGGCAACTTAGATGCTCGGGTCGATTGGTCGCACGCCGCTGATCATATGCGCGCGCTTCGCTTAATTACCGATGTGTCTTCGCCGGGGGATTTTATAGTTGCAAGTGGCCAACTAAATTCGGTTCGGGATTTCGGCACCCACGTGTTCGATTGCCTTGACTTAAATTTCGAGGCTTACGTGGACGAGGATCGGACGCTAATAAAATCCTTAGAACCACACTCAGAACTGGTGGGAAATTCGGAAAAACTAAGACAAATGACCGGCTGGGAGCCGACCTTCACCTTGGAGGATTTGGCCCGTGATATGGTGAAGGCAGAATTGGCCAGAACGACTTCTGACCGCCCATGACATGCATGTACACACTGATATTTCTCGCAACGCACAGCTGCTCCGCGGTCGGTATGGGGTTACGAGCCAGCTCACGATATGAGCGATGCGAAGAAACCGGCCAAGCCCTGCAGAGAAAAAAACGACGGAAAGGTTGGCTTGGGAAGCGCAATAGAAGCGAACCGATCATTGGTCGATCTAAGGGAACGGCTGCTCACCGAGCTTTGGACAACCGAAGTCAACGACATTCCCATGGTTCTCTTAGCCAGCCGCTAGTTGCAGATCATGATCGACATGTGTGGTTGATTTCCACCCATGACTGAGAACCGTCGCGGCCTTGCGGCCTGGTGCCTATACGACTGGGCCAACTCCGCCTTCCCAACGGTGATTACCACCTTCGTATTCGCAGCCTACTTTACCAAAGGCGTGGCGGCCGATGAAGTTAGTGGCACCAGCCAATGGGGCGTAGCCATGAGCCTGTCGGCGCTAGCCGTCGCCGTATTGGGTCCAGTTATGGGCGCCATCTCAGACAATACGGGTCGGCGGAAGCCATGGTTGGCGCTGTTCACGCTAATCGCTGCCCTCGGTGCCATGATGCTGTGGACGGTGGAGCCAGACACGGCGTTCATTGTCTCTGCCTTATTTTGGGTCGCGCTTGCCAACTTCGCCTTCGAGATGGGCATGGTGTTTTACAATGCGATGCTGCCCGATCTGGCGCCGGCGGAAAAACTCGGCCGTTGGTCCGGCTGGGGATGGGGGCTTGGCTACATGGGCGGTTTGGTTTGTCTGGGAATCACTCTGGTCGCCTTCGTACAGGCCAATATTCCCTTATTCGGATTAGATAAGTCAGCGGCAGAAGATCTGCGAATCACTGGCCCCTTCGTCGCGGCATGGATGTTGGTATTCGCCGTGCCTCTCTTCCTGTTGACTCCGGATAAAACCGCGACGGGAAAGCCTATCTCCGCGGCAATTTGCGACGGCCTTTACGCCCTTTGGTCAACCCTCCGTCAACTTTGTGACCATAAGGACGCAGCGTGGTTCCTGCTAGCGCGTATGTTCTACACGGACGGTCTCAATACATTGTTTCTCTTCGGCGGCATTTATGCAGCAGGCACGTTTAGTCTGACCTTTGAGAAACTGATCATCTTTGGTATAGCCATGAACGTGACCGCAGGCCTGGGTGCGATCGCCTTCGCCTGGTTGGACGACAAGATCGGGCCAAAGGCTGTGATCCTAATCTCCATTGCCGGCATATCGACGCTTGGCGGCGCATTGCTAGTAGTACAAAGCGAGAGCTTATTCTGGGTCTTCGGCTTGCCGTTGGGGCTTTTCGTGGGTCCAGCCCAGTCGGCAAGTCGCTCTATGATAGCGCATATGGCACCCAAGAGCATGCGCACCCAGTTCTTCGGGCTCTACGCGCTTTCGGGCAAGGCCACGGCGTTCCTTGGGCCCGCCTTTCTGGCCTGGGCAACGGTCGCCTTTGACAGTCAACGCGCAGGCATGGCAACAATCATCGTGTTCTTACTTATCGGTATGGCGTTGATGATGAAGGTGCCTACCGTAAACCGTTGATTGCCCGACACTCGCGCGTCATAGTCTATCCATGACTTTTCCAGATCAAAATTTTGATAATATCACAGCGTTTTCAAGGGCATATTTTGACCATATGAGCCGCGCGGCTGAATCAATTGATGATGCAAAACTGCAAGAGGCAGCGCGAATATTGGGTGTAGCCTTTGACCAACGCGCTTCAGTATATGTCTGCGGTAATGGCGGGTCGGCGGCGATATCAAATCACTTCATTTGTGATCACCTGAAAGGCGTTCAGACAGACACAAACTTACTGCCGCGCGTCATATCCTTGGTATCCAACATGGAAATTGTCACCGCGGTGGCTAACGATATCTCCTACGATGATGTATTCGTGTACCAGCTCGCCACCTTGGCTGAGCCGGGAGACGTTTTAGTCACCGTCTCCTCGTCGGGCGATTCCGAGAATGTCGTCCGCGCTATGCAGTGGGCTAAAAACAATAGTTGCAAAACGATTTCCATGACCGGCTTCAGTGGCGGCCGTACAGCCGCGTTAGCAGATGTCAACCTACACGTGGAGGGCGATAACTACGGCATTGTCGAGGATATTCACCAGAGCCTGATGCACATCCTAGCCCAGTTCCTACGCCTGCAATGCATGGATGCAAACCTCATTGCGGAAAGAAAATTCTAATGGCGCACATCACCACCTAGGAAGAACTCCGCCAAGTTTACGAGGCACCGAAAGGCCGGTCCCTTGCAAAACAAATGGGCACGCTGGAAAAGCACTCGAGGCGTTTCATCGAATTATCACCCTTCCTCGTTCTCTCAAGCACTGGTCCCGATGGCCTTGGGGATACAACGCCACGCGGCGAAGAGCCGGGATTCGTGCACATCCTGGATGACAACACCGTCGCCATTCCAGATCGGCCTGGGAATAATAGGCTCGATACGCTTACCAACGTGCTGACCCATCCGGGGGTTGGACTGATCTTCTTTATTCCTGGCGTCAACGAGACCCTGCGCATCAGCGGTACAGCCGAAATACGTACGGACCTTGATCTAATAGCCCGCTTCGAGGTTCGGGGAAAACTGCCTGCGTCCGTCCTGGTGATCAGGATCAACGAAGCTTATCTGCACTGTGCCAAGGCGCCAATGCGCTCCGAGCTCTGGTCACCGAGGGCCCAAGCCGGTGAACGCCCGATCCCGACCATCGCGCAAATGATCAACGATCAGTCCGGTGAAGAAATGGAGCTTGAGCCGGATGAGGACATGCGGGTGAGGTACGCCCAACAGCTCTATTAGGCCTTTGTGAGAGTGTAATTGCGGGTAATGCCTGGCTTCCATGGAACGAAAAAATTTCGATTAATGTCGAAAATGCCTCATCCCCGCAAACACCATGGCAAGGCCATGCTCATCGGCGGCAGCTATAACTTCCTCATCCCTAACCGATCCACCCGGTTGAATGACGGCGGTCGCGCCTGCCTCCGCTGCAGCTAACAGGCCGTCAGCAAAGGGGAAAAACGCATCTGATGCCACAACCGAGCCTTGAGCCCAACTTTTGGAATCTCCGGCAACCTGCGCCGCATCCTGCGCTTTCCAGGCCGCAATTCTTGCTGAATTGACCCGACTCATTTGACCCGCCCCAACGCCAACCGTCATTCCATCCTTGCAGTATACAATTGCATTCGACTTAACGTGCTTTCCGACAATAAAAGCGAATTTTAGGTCTTCCAGTTCCTGACTCGTGGGAGAACGCCTCGTCACAACCTGCAAGTCTTCAAAATCACAATTATCACGCCCTTGTAGTATATATCCACCCGCCAAGGAACGAATGGTCATCCCTACGTCCTCTGTATTTGGCATAGTCTCCGTTGTCAGAACCCTGAGATTTTTCTTTGTTGACAATATCTTTTGAGCCTCGCCGTTAATGGACGGGGCAATAATAACTTCTGCAAACAACTTCACGACTTCTCTCGCGGTTTCAGGGCCAAGAGGACGGTTGAAAGCAATTATCCCGCCAAATGCACTCTCTGTGTCACAACTTAATGCCCGCTTGTAAGCCAAAGTTAAATTTTGTGAAACTGCTACTCCGCAAGGGTTCGCGTGTTTTACGATGACGCATGCAGGCTGATCTACAAACTCTGCGACCAACTCAAACGCCGCATCAGTATCGTTTAAGTTGTTAAAACTGAGCTCCTTGCCTTGCAATTGCGCGGCCGTAGCAACACCTGGGCGATCCTTCCCGCCAACATAGAACGCTGCTTTTTGGTGAGGATTTTCACCATACCGGAGTTTATTCTTGAGTGCTCCGCTGAAGACAACGCGCTCAGGAAAGGTATCGCCCAATTCATTTGCTAGCCAATTCGAAATCGCAGAGTCGTAAGCGCCAGTTCGCGCATAAGCCTTGGCCGCAAGACGCTTCCTGGCGTCAATTGTTGTCACGCCATCGTTCTCGGTCATCTCTGCAATTACGTAGGAATAATCCGCAGGGTCCACAACCACCGTTACAAAAGCATGGTTTTTTGCAGCCGCACGGATTAAGGCCGGGCCACCGATATCAATATTCTCAATTGCTGTTGCAAAGCGGGCCCCTCCAGCAACGGTAGCCTCAAATGGATAGAGATTCACAACGAGCAGGTCTATGGGACTTATCCCATGGCGTTGCATGGCTTCTTCGTGGTCTAGATTACCGCGAACGGCTAATAGCCCGCCATGAATAGTTGGCTGTAAAGTTTTGACCCGGCCATCCATAATTTCTGGAAACCCTGTAAAATCAGACACTTCAATAACCGGTACTCCCGCGTCCCGTAGTACTTTGGCTGACCCTCCGGTCGAGAGTATCTCAACGCCTGCTCTCTCCAAGGCCTGAGCAAAGTCGACCAACCCTGTCTTGTCAGAAACGGAAATCAGGGCCCGTTGAATAGGAGGGGACGTAGTCAAACTTTCATCATCCGCTTTCTGATTGGCGAGATATCACGGATTGGGCTTCAATTGCTTCACCAGCATACTCCGGCACCCATTGCTGTAATATCTGCAGTGCCGATAACCGGTCCAATTTTTCGCATGCTAAGTTAAGCTGACCAACCGCCTTCTCGACGGCGGTTAAATCGGTGGCTCTTGCCGCCGCAAGTAGAATTCCAGGTGCTGATGTTGCCATGAGCGGTTCTGAGCCATGAAATACTTCCTCGAATAGTTTCTCACCGGGCCGCAAGCCAATGATCTCAATTCCAACGTCAATGTCAGGTCTCAAGCCCGCCAAACGGATCATTTGACGAGCAAGATCGATAATTTTCACGGGTTCTCCCATATCGAGAACGCATATATTGCCAGGCGGCACCTCCCCCGTAATTTCTCCCGCACCCAACGCTGCCGCCTGAAGTACAAGCTCTACGGCTTCACGGATCGTCATGAAATACCGCCTCATATCTGGATCTGTTACCGTTAAAGGTCCGCCACTCTCAAGTTGCCGGCGGAACAGCGGCACCACTGACCCTGTCGACCCCAATACGTTTCCAAAACGAACGGTAACGTATCGTGTCCGTTTACCAGTTAGAAACTCCTGCTGAGCCCAGAGATCACGAGCCTGACAGTAAATTTCAGCAAGGCGTTTCGTAGCGCCCATGATAGATGTTGGATTGACCGCCTTATCCGTGGAAACGAGTACCATTTGTAGAGTATGATGATTATGGCACGCGTCAGCGACATTTATTGTTCCAAGCGCATTTGTCGCGACGCCTTCCAAGACATTCTTCTCAACCATGGGTACATGCTTCAATGCTGCAGCATGGAAGACAACCTCAGGCCGCGTGGTTAAAAATACCTCATTAAGTCGAGCTCTATCACGAACATCCGCTATTTCCGTCGCACGGGGAATTGCCGGAAAGCACTCGGAAGCCTCGAGATCAATCCGGTAAAGCGCGTATTCCGAATTGTCCAAAAGCGCAAGCGAAGAC
>CAZNWX010000085.1:0-8521 GCA_964576415.1 uncultured Magnetovibrio sp.
GAAGGCTCCGCCATTGAAGACTTCATGCGTCCCGACCGCGTCGTCATTGGCACCAAGAGCGAACGGGCCCAGAACGTGATGCGGAGCCTCTATCGCCCCCTCTACCTGACCGAAACCCCCATCGTGTTCACTTCACGCCAGACGTCGGAGCTGATCAAGTACGCCGCGAACACCTTCCTGGCGACAAAGATTACCTTCATTAACGAGATCGCCGATCTCTGTGAAGTGGTCGACGCCGACGTCCAGGATGTAGCTCGGGGGATCGGACTGGACGGTCGTATTGGCCGAAAGTTCCTGCATGCGGGACCGGGTTACGGCGGCTCGTGCTTTCCGAAAGATACCCTGGCCCTGGTCAAAACAGGGGCCGATGTGGAACGGCCCTTGCGGATTGTAGAGACGGTCGTCGACATCAATTCCAAGCGCAAGTCGCGCATGGCCGACAAGATCATCGAAACCTGCGGCGGCGTCGACGGCAAGACCATCGCCATCCTGGGTGTAACCTTTAAGCCGAATACAGATGACATGCGCGATGCGCCTAGTCTGGACATCGTTGCCGGTCTGCAAGACGCGGGCGCCACTATCCGGGCCTATGATCCGCAGGGCATAGAGGAAGCGGAAGCCATGATGGCGAATGTAACCTGGTGTGCGGACGCTTACGAAACCATGTGCGGCGCCGACGCGGTCAGCATCATCACCGAATGGAACCAGTTTCGGGCCCTTGACCTGGAGCGTGCCAAGGGCCTCCTGAAAGCCCCGGTGATGATCGATCTTCGCAATATCTATGATCCCGAAGACATGGCCTCAGCTGGTTTTACCTATGTGTCTGTGGGCCGCGCCCGAGTGGATAGGCCATGACCCTGGCGAAGCGACTCGATCCGACGATCCTCCGCGAATACGACATCCGCGGTATCATCGGCGAAAACATCGGTGAGACCCAGTTCCGCGCCATCGGCCAGGCCTTCGGTTCGCAGCTCCGCGCCGAAGGCGGTGAAAGCGTTGCCGTTGGCTACGACGGGCGTCTAAGTTCGCCGACCCTGGAAGCGGCGGTGACCGAAGGCCTTGCGCAGGCCGGGGTCCGCGTCCTTCGAGCCGGACGTGGGCCCAGCCCCATGTGTTATTTTGCGGACCAACACCTTGGGACGGATGCGGCAGTCATGGTTACTGGGTCACACAACCCGCCTGACTACAACGGGATCAAGATGACCATGCTTGGCCGGGCCTTTTATGGTGCCGACATCCAGGCCCTGGGCGCGCGGATCAGCGCCGGTGACTACGCTGAGGGTAATGGGGAAATCGTCAACGCATCGGTGTTCGATGCCTATGTGGATCGCCTGATGCAAGGTTTTGCTGGCGACAAGGATTTGAGCGTGGCCTGGGATCCAGGAAATGGCGCTGCCGGCGAGGTCGTGACGGCCCTAATAGCGCGGCTGCCGGGCCGGCATACGATCATCAATGGTGATATCGACGGCCGGTTCCCTAATCACCATCCGGACCCCACGGTGGAGTCCAATCTGGATCAGTTGAAGGCAGCCGTTGCGGAACATGGCTGCGACCTTGGTCTGGCGTTTGATGGCGCCGGCGATCGGATTGGGGTCATTGATGGGCAGGGGCGCGTGCTTTGGGGGGATCAGATCCTAGTGATCTTGGCCCGTCCCGTCTTGGCCGAGATCCCAGGTGCCACCATCATTTGCGACATCAAGGCCAGCCAATTGTTTCAGGACGAGATCACGCGCCTTGGCGGGAACCCGTTGCTGTGGATGACTGGACATTCGCACTTGAAAACCAAGCTGGCGGAGACCGGAGCGCCACTGGCCGGGGAGATGAGCGCGCATATCTTCTTCAACCACCGTTACTATGGCTATGACGACGCCGTCTATTCGGCCGTACGCTTGTTATCGATCCTGCACGACGGCGCGGAAAGCCTGGCGGAAATTCGGGATTCTCTGCCAGCATACGTCAATACCCCGGAAATCCGCTTCGACTGCGCCGAGGACCGCAAGTTCGAGGTCATCGACGAAGTCCAAGAACGGTTGCGGGGTGGGCACGACTACACGGTCAACGATATTGACGGGGTGCGCGTAGAAAACGCCGATGGCTGGTGGCTTTTACGGGCCTCCAACACACAAGCTGTTTTAGTGGCGCGGTGCGAATCTAAGGATAAGGCTGGCCTGGCACGGCTCAAGAAGACCCTTGCGGCACAACTCCGCAAGAGCGGAATCGAGCCGCCCGTATTCTAGAATTCGGGGATCGGTAAGGAGATTAATCGGGATTCGCTGAGGCGAATTCTACGCCGTCCTTTATGCGCAATTCCATGCAGGGGCGGTTCTTCCGCTCTAAAATACGACACGCTGCATAGGCTGTGCGTTTGCCCAGGCCATGAATGCGCGATCGATACAAAGTGCGTCCGCGCCGCGTTTTCAACGGCACGATTTGGATCACGCCAGCGCCGAGGTATTTAGTGGCCAAATCCATGGCGATATGCGCCGACTCGCGGGCTTGCGCGTAGCGATTGTAGGCGCCGACCTGGACCCCCCACCGCGTCTTCGATGATTTGTTTGTAGCCTTGGCGGTCTTCGTCGGTTTACGGTTTGGTTTCGCCTTTGCGATTTGTGGCTCGGCAGGGCCGTCGATGATGCGGAACCCCTTGTTCAGTAGCCGGGTCATAAGCTTGTTGCGGTGTTTGGAGCTGTTGCCGCCGAAAATCACGCCGATGATTCGCGTATCCCGGCGCTTCGCCGAGGCGGCAAGGTTGAACCCCGACGCACGGATGTAGCCGGTTTTGATGCCGTCGGCACCTTCATATGAGATAAGCAGCTTGTTATGATTACTGTGCTTTCGCCCGGCGTAGTTAAAATGCGTGCGGGCAAAGTAATGATAGAACTTGCCATGCCGATGGATTAGGACCTGGGCTAGGCGCGCCATGTCTCGCGCCGTGCTCAATTGACCGCGGTGCGGTAAACCCGAGGCATTGCGGAACGTGGTCCGGTTCATGCCGATCTGGCGAGCTAGAGCCGTAGCGGCTAGAGCGAAATTCCGTTCCGTCTTGTGCATGTTTTCGGCAACTACAACAGCCACGTCGTTGGCGGATTTGGTCACCAGGGCCAAGACGGCATCTTCAACACGGATGGTCTGACCCGCGCGCAGGCCCAACCTGGATGCGGGCTGCCGGGCGGCGCGACGAGATACCTTCAGGCGCGAGCGCAGGGTCCATTTCTTCGCATCCAAGGCCTCGAACACAATGAATAGGGTCATCATCTTGGTCAGCGATGCCGGGTAGTTCCGTGTGTCCACATTTGTGCCATGGACAATCTCGCCGGTCTTCGCATTGACGACGATGGACGCGTATTTGGCGCTGGCGTTGTGGGTGGCAGTTAGGATTAATAAGATCAGAAGCAGGGTTGCAAAGCCGGTGCGGGCGATACCGCGAGGGTCAAAAATGCGCCGCAATGCCCGGCTATTAACCAGAATGTCCATCATGCCACTCATCATAGCGCCCTTTATGTTGCGGCACCATATGTATCGCGTCGAGATTTAATCACGAAAACGCCCTCACCTCTTAATAACTTTTGCAGTCGGATCAATTGCTTCTACCGGCATCCTAATAAAAAAAGGGTTAATATCCCAGAATCGTGTTGAATAGGGTCACGGCACGCGAGGGTAGCGGTGAATGAGCGAAAAATATTGCAATGCAATATTTTAACGAATTCCGTTCTCTAAAATGTTAAATGTGCCTAATATAAAAAGATAAAAAATTTGTGCAGTGCAATAAAATATCTCTTGACCAAGGTTATATGTGGGGTTACGGTGTCGATTATATTGCGATGCAGCAAATACAAGTGGCTAGCACTAATCGACAATAGCCCTGTATGAGCCCAGATCCAGATAACCATGGAGATTATGATGACCGCCAAGAAGACCACCCGTACCGCGAAGCCGGCTAAACCCGCTGCCGTGGAACTGACCGAAACCATTGAAACCGCGGTTGGAGCCGGTAAGAAAATTGTTGTTAAGGCAAGCGCTGACACCGCCACCAACGGCGTCGACAAGGCCATCGCCATGAGCAAGGAGCAGGTCAACCCCGCCGCGAAGGCCGGCACTGAAGTGTTGAAGAGTTACGAAGACGTGGTCGGGTTCGGCAAGGAAAGCATCGACGCTGTAGTCACTGCCAACGTAACCTTAATGAAGGGTCTGCAGGAACTGAATACGCAATTCTTTGGCATCACTACATTCTCCTTGGAGAAGAACGCGGAAGCCACGAAGAAACTGTTCACCTGCAAGACCCCGGAAGAATTTTTCGCTCTTCAGAACGATCTGGCGAAAGCCAACTACGATGACGTACTCGTTGAGTTCCAGAAGATGTCGAATCTATCGGTTAAGGTCGCCGATGATTTCTTCGCCCCCATCGGCAAGCAGGTGGACGCGACGGTGGAGAAAATCACTAAGAAGCTTGTCGCCTAATAGGTTATTCCCCTCCCCAAGACGATTGAGGGCGGGCTCGATTGCCCTGTTGGGCCTCCCCCACAGGCAGCGTTTTCGTCGAAAATGTTGGAGATAGTCTCAAGTGCTCTGGGGACGAATGGGTCGGCAACGGCGCGGGTCTCACGTGCTTGTAGCTGCGATATATCCTCCTGGGGATGATACGAACTTAAGCCGTGACGTTAAGTCATGGCATGTTTGGATTATGGCTATAGTGAATCTTGAGAGGGTAGGTATAGCGGATAACTTATCGAGGGATGACCCGATCTTGCGCCTCATCACGGGGGCCGGTTGCTTCGTTGCTACGGCTGGTTCAATGTCCTCATTAGAATCAGGAGGTCGATACGACGATGCAAATCCTCAGCCTCGCCTGTTGGAATTATGACCGCTGTGAGCCGCTGATCGACGGGCGGGTGGCCATCGACGGGGTTCAACTCCAGCCCAACGTCATCTATCCTACCGAAATCTTCGCCCGAGCCTTCACCGAAGCCTCCTTCGATATCTGTGAGCTGTCGGCCAGCAGCTACGTCATGCAGGTGGCTCAGGGGCAATGCGAATACGCGGCCATCCCAGTATTCGTTTCGCGGGCCTTTCGGCACGGCGGGTTCTATGTGCGTGCCGATGCGGGCATCGCTTCGCCAAAGGACCTGGAGGGCCGGGTGATCGGCGTCCCCGAATACCAGATGACCATGGCGCTCTGGGCCCGGGGCATTCTGCAGGACGACTACGGGGTCGATTGCCGGACCTTCAAGACGCGCACTGGTGGCACGAACAAGGCTGGACGCAAGGAGCGCCTGCCGTTGGTTTTGCCGGACGACATGGATGTGCAGCCTATCGACGACGCCGAGACTTTGAACGATCTCATGTTGGCTGGCGCGCTGGACGCCATGATCTCGCCTATGACGCCGCAGGCCTTCACGGACGGTGATTCGCGGATCCGTCGCCTGTTCGCCGACCCGACGGCGGAAGAGCGGGCTTATTTTCAACGTGCTGGTCTGTTCCCGATCATGCATGTGATCGGCATTCGCCGTCGGCTGGTGGACGCGAACCCCAAATTGGCCGTTGACGTGTTCAAGGCGTTTGTGGCCGCCCGGCGGATCGCCATGGACCGCCTCGAGGAAACGGCGATCGCCTCGGCGAACCGGCTTCACCTTCCGTGGGTGGCCGCTGAATGGGAGGCGACCCGGGCTCTTATGGGGAACGACTATTGGCCCTACGGCGTGGCGGAGAACGCCGCTGATCTGGAGGCTCTATGCCGGTATTCTTATGAACAGCACCTAGCGCCCAGGCGCCTGGACGTGGGAGAGTTGTTCGTTCCTGCGACCGTGAACTTGCCCGGACGCTAACGGGGGCCTAGCGCGGCAATTCGCATCCCAAGCCCTTGGCGCTTGCGGCGTCGAAGGCGAGACTTGCGAGGGCCAGATCGCCGATTGCCATGCCGCGAAAAGCGAAGGCTGCGCGCTCCTTTGTCAGGGTCGGGCTGGTGACGCGACCAGACACTAGGTCCTGAAGATCGCCAGTCACCATGGCCGGGTCGATCATGGGCTTCGACATGGTTGCTTCCTGGGCCCGGTCATCGATGATGATGCGGTGGATTGCGTCCAGGCTATCGGGGAGCCACGTCCGGGCGAGGTCAACCATTGCTACGAAGGCACCGGGCTTCAAATAGCGGGCATCCATGAATGGCATCATGCCTGGGTAGGCGGGCACCGTGGTGATCACCACGTCTGCATCAGCAATTACAGTTCTGCCGTCATCGGCGGGCGTGGCGCTCAGACCGCGCGTCGACGCCCGTACTAAAAGTGTATCGCGATTCTTCTTACCGCGACCCAGGGCGCGGATCTCTGTCAGTGGATACAGATCGGCGAAAATATCCAGGTGGCTGCGCGCCTGCACGCCGCAACCGATGAAGGCGATGACCTCAGATTGGGGATTGGCCATGAACCTGGCGGCGAGTGCGCTAAGGGCCGCCGTGCGTTGCCCGGTGATCCAGTCGCCGTCCATGACCGCCACGGGATGCCCGGTGGCCGCGTCGAACAGCGTGATTAGCGATCCTATGGATTCCAGGCCGTGTTCCGAGTTGTTTTCGCTGAGGCCAAGAGACTTCACGGCCATGTAGCCTGGCGGGTCTGCAGAGGCCAGGGTGGACATGTAGAAACGGTCGTCGTCGGGCTTGATAGAGCTTTTTGGGGCGGCCTGAACCCGGCCGGCCTCGCGGCCCTCGCACATGGCCTGGATGGCGTCGACCATATCCAGGGACGTGAGACCCAGTTTCTCCATATCCTGTCGGGAAAGGTAGGTGAGGGTGTTGAAAGGCATGGACGGGGTCTCTGGAAATCGTCTCGAGCGCCACACGCTACTCCTCGGGCAGCCATGGAACAAGCCGTTGGGCGCGATCTGTTACGATCGCTAAGATCAATTTCTTGTTTTCAGGTCTTTCGCCACCAGCCAAACATCCCATATTATTGGGGAGGTAGGAGACATTCTGCCATCGTACCATCGGACCTTCCCCGGAAGCTAATAGGATGAAATGACCGAACTGAATAACCCACCGAATACGCCGGTCCGCATCGACGATGATGGGGATACGGGACTTGCCCTGAAAACGCGGACACGGACCAAGAAGCCGTCCATGTACAAGGTGCTGATGCTGAACGACGACTACACGCCCATGGAGTTCGTTGTATATGTACTGCAGCGCTTTTTCACCATGCCCGACGAACGGGCTAGGCAGATTATGTTGCATGTGCATCAACGCGGCGTCGGAGTTTGTGGCGTTTACACTTACGAAGTGGCCGAAACGAAAGTCAACCAGGTGATGGATCTGGCCCGCGAGAACCAACACCCCCTTCAGTGCACCATCGAAAAGGATGGTGACGATGACGGAGACAAATAAGCATGCTGTCGCGAAACCTTGAACAAACCCTGCATCGGGCCCTGGCCCATGCCACCGAGCGCAGCCACGAATACGCGACCTTGGAACATCTGCTTCTGTCCCTCACGGACGATCAGGATGGAGTCGCCGTTATGAAGGCCTGCGGCGTCGACTTGGAGCGCCTGGTGGCGGAATTATTAGAGTTCGTGGACCAGGACCTAGATGATATGCGCTCCGAGCAGGGCGGCGATCCGAAGCCCACGGCGGGTTTCCAGCGGGTCATCCAGCGCGCCGTGATCCACGTGCAATCGTCGGGTCGTGAAGAGGTGACCGGCGCGAACGTTTTGGTAGCCCTATTCTCCGAGCGCGAGTCGCACGCGGTCTACTTCCTGCAAATGCAGGACATGTCGCGCCTCGATGCAGTCAACTATATCTCCCACGGCATCGCCAAGGTACCGGGCCAGTTCGAAAGCCGTGTTGTCTTTGGCGCCGACGAAGAGGCGGCAGAGGAAAAGGTCGTGGAGAAGGGCCAGGAGGCCTTGGATACCTATTGCGTCAATCTCAACCGTAAGGCCGACGAGGGTCGCATCGACCCGTTGATTGGCCGCACGGAAGAGATCGATCGTACCATCCAGATCCTCTGCCGGCGAAACAAGAATAACCCGCTCTACGTGGGCGACCCGGGCGTAGGTAAAACCGCTATCGCGGAAGGCCTAGCGAAGCGTATCATTGACGGCGAGGTGCCTGAGGTTCTGGAGAATTGCACTATCTTCGCTCTCGACATGGGCGCGTTGTTGGCTGGCACCCGCTATCGGGGTGATTTCGAGGAACGCCTGAAGGCGGTCATGGTCGAACTGGAAAACACCGAAGGTGCGGTCCTGTTCATCGACGAAATTCACACGGTTATCGGCGCCGGCGCCACGTCCGGCGGATCCATGGACGCGTCGAATATACTCAAGCCCGCGCTTCAGGGCGGCACACTGAAGTGCATGGGCTCCACCACCTACAAGGAATACCGTAATTACTTCGAAAAGGATCGTGCCCTGGTGCGCCGGTTCCAGAAAATCGATGTGTACGAACCCTCCATCGAGGACACCATCAAGATTTTAAAGGGTCTGAAACCCTACTTTGAGGAACACCATCACGTCCGCTACACAGCGGAAGCCTTGA
>CAZNWX010000086.1:0-8519 GCA_964576415.1 uncultured Magnetovibrio sp.
CGCTGCGACCACACACCATGGACGGCCACGTCGTCCTCTACAGAAGCGTCCTGCACAATCCAGACAACACGTTGCCGTTCTGGTTCCTAGAGGTGGTCGCGTCCTACGTCAGCATCCTTAACAACTGCGATTACAGTCTCAGCCACCATTTCACCAACGCGCGCCGCTTGATCGGTGACGACGCCCGTGCCGACGCTGTTCGTGCCGCCCTAGACGCGCATCGGCCCGAGGACGCTTTCGACGGGAAGGAACTGGCGCTGTTGGTTTATGCGGGTAAATTGACCACAGAAGTCGGCGCCATGGCCGAGGCCGATATTGGGGCCGTGCGCGCGGCCAGCGCCGACGACGGGGAAATTTTGGAGGTCAATCAGGTCTGTGCCTACTTCAACTATTCGAACCGTCTGTTGAACGGCCTTGGCGTCACCACGGAGGGCGATATTATCGGCTACTACACGGAAATGGACGCCGAGACGTGAGCTACGCCTCTGTCACCGAGGTTGACATTGACGCGATCCCCGTCATCGACGTCGGCCCGTTGGCCGACGGGCCGGAAGGCGAGATTGCGGTCGGCCGCCAACTGCTGAACGTAGTGCAACGGATTGGGTTCTTCTACGTCTCCAATCACGGTGTCGATCCGGCCTTGATCGACGAAGTGCTGAACCAGGCCAAGACGTTTTTCTCCCGCCCAGAGGTTGAGAAAAACCAGATCCGTGTCAATAACGTGCATCGTGGCTTCTTGCCGATCGGCGAGGCGACTATGTCCGGCGCACGCCATGAGGACTTTAAGGAAAGCTTCGTCTGGGGTTGGGAGGTCGCGGCCGATGACCCGGATATCGCCTCTAGCCGTGGCATCCTGGCGCCGAACTGCTGGCCCGATTTCCAGCCCGATATGGCGCCGGTCTTGGGCCGCTATATAGAAACGATCAACGGTTTGGGCATTTGTCTACTGCGAGCCTTCGCCGCGGGACTGGGTCTTGAGCACGATCATTTTACGCGATCGTTTTCGAAACCACTGACCCGCGCCGCCATCATCCACTATCCCCCGCAACCCGAAGATATGGGTGGGCAGCATTTCGGCGTCTCGCCCCATACGGATTACGGCTGTGTCACCTTCCTCTACCAGGACGGCACAGGCGGCCTGCAGGTCATGAATCGCGACGGCGAATGGATCACAGCCCACCCGGTGCCGGATACCTTCGTCGTCAATATCGGGGACTTGCTGCACCGCTGGAGCAATGATCGCTTCACATCCAATCCACACCAGGTGATCAACGCGTCAGGCCGCGAGCGGTATTCGATGCCCGTCTTCGTCGATCCCGATTGGAACACGGCAATCGACCCCGTGCTCACCCCCGGCGAGACCCCGCACCATGCGCCTATCAAATGCGCCGACTATATTCACTCCATCTACCAGAAGTCCTTCGCCTACCGGCAGCAGGACTGATCGAGCCCTATTCAGATATTTAAATAGTCTGTAGAGGGCGAACCAACCGCACTACAAACAATCCGGAAAACCAAACAAAATCATAGGATAAGTGAAGGTCGATCGGGGAATTGATCCTCGGACCTTGCGATTAAGATTTTCCTTCTTAGCCCAGAAAACCGGGCCTATTCTGCCTTTTGAGGTGATTATTGAACCCATGGCAATCAATGGGTTAGAGATACCGGTCTGAATGACAATGTTGGATTGATAGAGTGTATCACTTTGACGATCCACTACTAAAAAAGGCGAAGTTGCAGAACAATCAAAAAGCGGCCAATGCAAGCTGAACACATAAGAACAGATCACAGTCCATCCCATCCCTGAACGTCCCGGGCATAAACAGATATAGGCAAATTTCTACGACGCTGAATATGATGAGCAACACCACGAGAGCACATTTAAATTTAACGCTCGCTGTCCGTCATCTAACCATTTAGGACGACTTAACCTGTTCATTAACGGAGGTTTGGTCGATATGGCGAAGCGGCCAATTTCCTAGGGGCCTAGACCTCATCCCCGCCGCGTCGCCCGATGGTGACATCGCGGTGCACCCAGATGCCGATCAACAGGCCAAAACCGATAAGCAGCGTCATCATCGCCGTACCACCGTAGGAAATCAGCGGCAGCGGTACGCCCACCACAGGGATCAGGCCCATGACCATGGCAATATTGATGAAGACATAGAGGAAGAACGTCATCGTCACACCAAAGGCCACTAGGCGTCCGAACTGGTTATTGGTACGCGATGCGATGATCCCGCCAAACAGGAGCAGCAGGGCATAGAGCGCCAGCAAACCCAGCCCGCCCACAAGCCCAAATTCCTCCGCCAGCATGGTGAAGATGAAATCGGTCTGCATCTCCGGGAGGAAGTTCAAATGGCCCTGGGTGCCCTGCATGAACCCCGCCGGATCCTAAGGCGATCTTCGACTGAATGATGTGATAGCCCGCGCCCAAGGGATCTGCCTCCGGGTTGAGAAAGGTGAGGATGCGCCGTTTTTGGTAGTCGTGTAGGAACTGCCAACCTACAGGCGTCGCGATCAGGCCCAAGACGATGACTAGCGCAAACTTCCACAACCGCACCCCAGCAACAAAAAAGAGCGCGCCGCTGGCCATGATCAACATCAAGGCCGTGCCTAGGTCCGGTTGGCGCAACACCAGCCCAGTAGGTACGAAGACCATGATCAGGGGTAGGATCAACCGCGTCGGTCGGGCCACCCCTTCCATGGTGAGGCCATGGAAATAGCGGGCCAACGCCAGCACCAGCGTGATCTTCATCAATTCGGACGGCTGCAGGTTGAAGTAGCCAAGATCGAGCCATCGCTGCGCCCCCATGCCGACAAAGCCCAAGAACTCCACGAGTACCAACAGTATAAGGCTGAGCCCGTATAGGACATAGGCGAACCGCAACCAGATGCGTACATCGATGAGCGCTAAGGCTATCATCGCCAAAAAACCAACGCCAAACCGCACCAGCTGCCGGGACGCCCAGGGTTGAAAGCTGCCGTTCGCCGCGGAATACAGCATGGCAATCCCAATGGCCACTGTCAGGCAGATGAGGAAAACAAAGAACCAGTGAATGTTCAGAAGTTTCTGGCCGATGGTGAATTTTGGCGGATTGAGGCTATCTTCTCTCATTCTTCCGAGCTCGCTTTCACCGGCTCCACCGGACGCGGCGCGGACGCGCGGATGACGTCGCCTGAGGAGTCCCGACGCTGGGCCTCGACTAGTATGTCACGAGCAATAGGCGCCGCCGCCTTGGAACCCCCGCCACCGTGCTCAACGACGACGGAAATGGCATAGCGCGGGTTTTTGATAGGCGCGTAGCCCACGAACAGGGCGTGGTCTCGTTCCTTCCAGGGCAGGTCCTTATTCTTACGCACCCCGGTTTCACGCTCGGCCTTCGAGATGCGGCGGACCTGGACTGTGCCCGTCTTGCCGGCCATCTCCTGGCCGGGTTCCGTGATCCGCGACTTGTAGGCCGTTCCGCGCGGCGAATTTACCACGTAGACCATGGCATTGCGGATGATCTCCATATGGCGCGGCGGCAGGTTCAAGCTTTCGAAGGTGTCCTCGGGCCGTTCCATCTGAACGCCGTCCTGGCTCACTGACCGGGTGAGCCGCGGCACCACGGCGAAACCGCCGTTCGCCATGCGCGCGGTCATCACCGCCAGTTGCAACGGCGTCACCAATAAGTAGCCCTGTCCAATGCCCACGATCAGCGTCTCGCCCTTGTGCCAGGGCGCGTCCAAGGCGCCGCGTTTCCATTTCGGCGTCGGGATCAGCCCCGCCTTTTCGCCGGGCAGATCAACCTCCAACTTAGAACCAAAACCAAACCGCTTCCCCATGGCGGCAATTCGTTCAATCCCCGTGCGCTTCGCGATCTCATAGAAATAAACGTCGCAGGACTGGACCATGGCTTCTTGCGCGTTCAACAGGCCATGACCGTTCTTTTTCCAGCAATGAAACCGCGCGTCGCCCAGTTCTGTAAACCCGCTACAGAACACCTGGCTGGCGGGCGTGATGACCCCCTTTTCCAGAGCCGCTAGAAGCACGCACATTTTGAACGTCGACCCAGGCGCATAACGGCCGGAAATGGCCTTGTTGATAAGTGGCGTGCGCGGATTGGTGACCAATGACTGCCATTCCGTGGAACTCAGGCCGCGGTTGAAACCATTCGGATCAAAGCTAGGGCTGGAGACCATGGTCAGCACATCACCGTTGCGGACATCCAACACGACAACAGAGGCGCTTTCATCGCCCAGGCGTTCGCGGGTGAACCGCTGAAGCTCCATATCGATGCTCAACTGCACTTCGGCGCCCGGCTGACCTTCCTTGCGCTCCAGTTCCCGGATCACCCGCCCATAAGCATTGACCTCCACTTGCGAGCTGCCGCCCGACCCTCTGAGCGCCATGTCGTGCACCCGCTCCACCCCGGCCTTCCCGATGCGGAAACCAGGCAATTCCAACAAGGGGTCACCAGTCAGGTCCTTGGGCGACACCGCGGCCACATAGCCAAGGACGTGGGCCAGATCGTTACCGTAGGGATAATTCCGACTCTGTCCCACATCGATCATCACGCCAGGCAGGTCTGGGGCGTTCACCTCGATGCGCGCCACTTCCGGCCATTCCAGGTTCTCGCGAAGTGTTACAGGGACGAAACTGCGATTCCGACGCACGTCCCGAAGAATGCGCCGTCGTTCGCCGGGGCCAAGGGCGATGATTTCGCCCAGGCTGTCCAAAGTAGCGGCCACGTCGCGCGTATCTTCCGGGATCAGGAGCACTCGGTAATTCTCCTGGTTGCTGGCAACGGCGATGCCAAACCGATCCACAATTTGGCCACGCGGTGGCGGCAGCAGGCGCAGGTTGATCCGGTTCGCCTCGGCCAATGTCTTGTAACGTTCGGATTCCAGGACCTGCAGGTAATACATCCGACCTACCAGAGTCGAAAACAGGACCGCCTGACCGCTCAACAGCATAACGCTGCGACGGTTGAAGAGCTTGTGGCGTTCGACGTCCCGGTTCATTTCAGGCCTGCTGCAGGAAGGCGCGTTGCCACCGCAAAAAGAGATAGGCGATGATGGGATAGAAGCCAATCCCCAAGGCATATTGACTGGCAACCGCGCGAGGGTCGACTACACCGCCCTTTAACGCGGACACCAGGCCCCAGATCAGCAGGGTCGCACCAGCAGACACCAGGCCGAAACCTAGCCACACAACATAGAAGGACTTGCCGGCAAAGAACCGCTGTTGCGCCAACACGATGCAGTAGGTCAGCACGTAGACCACCGTGTGCACACCCATGGGCACACCGCTGAGCGCGTCCTGGAAGAAGCCGATGACCAACACGGCGTAAGCTGGCAAGAGCTCAGCGCGGTATACGCCCCAGTGAAAAATGACGATCAAGGAAAACAGCGGCATCACCCGCGCCAGGCCCGGCACCTGAAACGGGATCGCGCTAAGTAAGACCAGGAATATGGTCAGTAGGAAGGGCGTCAGTTGGCGACTAAGGACATCCATGCGATGCCATACTGTCGGTTTCATGCGCCGATCTTTACCTCCAAATTAACGGACATTCGATCCTGTTCGTCGATCCGGTCCGGATTGAATGATTCCGGTCAGGCCGTAATCGAGAACCCGCACATATTCGATACGTTCTCGGTTCACGTAGGGTTGAACCTCGATGATGCCGTCCGTGGCCAAAGTCACGACGCCGATGGGCAAGCCGCTTGGAAAGACGCCGCCATGACCGGAGGTGACAACCCGATCGCCAATGGCCACCACGGCGCCTGTCGGCAGATGTATCATACGCGGCCGTCCTGCGTTCGTCCCGGCAAGGACCGCGCGGGTCCGGGTCGCTTCAACAACGATGGGAATCCGGGAGTTCAAGTCCGTAATAAGCAGGAGACGGGAGGACCGGCTGCCGACCCCGGAGATCCGGCCGATCAAGCCATCACCGGTTACCGCGGCTTGGCCATTGCGGATGCCCGCCCGCTCCCCGGCATTTAAGATCAAGCTGTGGGCAAAGGCGCCCCCCGTATCGGCGACAACCCGGGCCGCGATGAAACGTGGTTCAGGGCCAGTCTTAAAATTTAGGAGCCCCTTAAGCGCGCGGTTCTCCATTTCAAGCTTTCGCGCCAGGGCCTGCCAATGCAAAAGTCGGTCGCGTTCCTGTCGGAGCTTCTGGTTGGCGTCAAAGGCCATATAGATCTCCTGGATCCGGTCGACCCCCACGTTGAAGCTCTCAACTGGGCGGCCAATGACGTCGAGGATCGGCGCCACCGCATCGACGATCTGCACGCGGACCTGTTCCATGCTGGCCACGTCCACCCGGCCGATTACTAGCACGCCAATCGCACTCAAGATCAAAAGCAGATAGGCAAAGCGCTGGGTGACACTCTTGACTGGCGCCGTAATGCGGTTGACGGTACGTGTCGAATTCTTCACGCGTGACCAAGCTCCAATTAATCAAACCACGCGGATTGGCGCGACGGCTTGCCGGAATATTGATGATTCCCCTAGAATTTCAATGGATAACTATAATCGTAATTATATTAACGGATACTTTCCGCAAATATAAGGCACGAAATGCCTAGTACATGGTGGAGAGAACGTCTTTCAGACGCTTCATTTCCTCCAACGCGCGGCCGGTCCCCAACACGACGCAGGACAGGGGATCGTCGGCGATGGACACGGGCAGGCCCGTGGCGTGACGCAGCACGAAATCCATATTACCCAGTAGGGCACCACCACCAGTGAGCACGATGCCCTTATCGACGATGTCGGCGGCCAATTCGGGGGCCGTGTGTTCCAACGCGACCTTCACAGCCTCGATAATGGCGCCAACCGGTTCCGCCAGGCTTTCTGCGATCTGACGTTCGGAGATAATGAGTTCCTTAGGAACCCCGTTCATGAGATCGCGGCCCTTGATCTCCATGGTCTGGCCTTCGATGTCCTCGGGCGGACAGGCCGAACCGATATCTTCCTTGATGCGCGCCGCGCTCCCCTCACCGACCAAAAGGTTATGGTTGCGACGGATATATGCGATGATCGCCTCATCCATCTTGTCGCCACCGACCCGGACGGAGCGAGAATAGACAATGCCGCCCAAGGACAGCACGGCCACCTCGGTGGTGCCGCCACCGATATCAACTACCATAGAGCCAGTAGGTTCCGTGACCGGCAAGCCGGCCCCGATGGCCGCAGCCATGGGCTCTTCAATCAGGAAGACCTTTCGCGCGCCGGCGTTCTCGGCCGAATCCTGAATGGCTCGACGCTCAACGGCCGTCGATCCCGACGGCACGCACACCACCACCACGGGGGCGGCAAAGCTGCGCCGGTTGTGAACCTTACGGATGAAATACTTTATCATCTCCTCGGCGACTTCGAAGTCAGCGATTACGCCGTCACGCAAGGGCCGAATAGCGCGGATGTTGCCGGGCGTCCGACCCAGCATTTGTTTAGCTTCTTCGCCAACGGCCAGAACCTGTTTCTTGCCCTTGATCTCAGCGATGGCGACCACGGAGGGCTCATTGAGGACAATACCCCGCCCCTTCACGTAGACGAGCGTGTTGGCCGTACCCAGATCGATGGCCATATCAGCCGAGAGGAATCCGAAAAGACGTGAAAACATACAGTGTCGCTATAGGAAAATTGTCAACGAAAGATTAATGCGGCGTCCACGCCAGAATTCCTCACCCGGCGTCGACACCATATTTATAGGTGAGCGCAACGGTTGTTGCTAGGCCGAAAGCGCGGCTGGCGCAGTTTTTTCCCGCTTCACCAGCAACTTGTTCAACGCGTGCACATAGGCCTTCACGGACGCCACCATGGTGTCCGTGTCCGCACCTTGGCCGTTGACGGTCTTGCCGTCCTCTTCCAAACGCACAGTCACCTCGGCCTGGGCGTCAGTGCCCTGGGTCACAGCGGAAACCTGATAGAGTTGCAGGCGGGTATTGTGCGGGAACAGCTCCTTGATACAGTTGAAGGCCGCGTCCACGGGGCCGTCACCAAAGCCGTCGCAGGATTTCTCCGCGCCGTCGACGCTCAGCGTCAGGGATGCCTTCGGTGGATTGTGAACTGTACCGCAATGGATTTCCAACGACACCATCTGAATGCGATCGTCGGAATGCAAAACCTCGTCATCAACCAAAGCAACGATATCCTCGTCAAAAACATCCTTCTTCAGATCGGCCAGTGCCTTAAAGCGGCGAAAGGCATCCTGACGAGCGTTGTCGCCGATGTCGTAACCCAACTCCCTAAGCTTCTCGTTGAAGGCATGGCGACCCGAGTGCTTGCCCAACACCAGTTTGTTGGTCGTCAAGCCCACCGACTCGGGCGTCATGATCTCGTAGGTGCGGACGTCCTTCAGAACACCGTCCTGGTGGATGCCGGCCTCATGGGCAAAGGCGTTAGCTCCGACGATAGCCTTGTTGGGCTGCACGTTGAAACCGGTAACGCCGGACACCAGGCGCGATGCCTTGGTGATGTCCTCGGTCACGATGGCACTCGAGTAGGGCATGATGTCGTGGCGCGTTCG
>CAZNWX010000087.1:0-6817 GCA_964576415.1 uncultured Magnetovibrio sp.
GGGTAGTATCGACGCTGTCTACTTTGCGTCCACAACCCTTCCATTTCAGGACCGTCAGAATGCCGGCATAATTGCCGAAGCGCTACACCTGGGTTCGGAACTGCTGACGATGGACGTTGCGGGATCGCAACGCGCCGGCACAACGGCACTGACCGCGGCGCTGAAGGCCGCCGCGTCCGGCGACCGGATCATCGTTGCCGCCAGCGAGAAGCGCCGCACCAAGGCCGCCAGCCCTATCGAATTGACGGCCGGCGACGCCGCCGGCGCTCTGGTCATCGCCGAGGGTGACGGCGCGGCGAAACTTCTGGGACAGGCCACCCACGCGGTAGACTTCGTCGACCACTACCGAGGCCAAGACGAAGCTTTTGACTATGTTTGGGAAGAACGCTGGATCCGCGACGAGGGCTACAACAAAATCGTCCCCGCCGCGGTCAATGCCGCCTTGGCCAACGCGGGGATCAAAGCCGGGGACATCAACCACTTCATCTTTCCCGTCGCTGCGGGCCGGGTGGCCGGTGGCCTGGCGAAGAAGCTTGGCATCCCCGACACTGCCGTCCGAGATAACATGCAGGGCACGGTGGGCGAGGCAGGCTCCGCGCACGCCATCGTGATGCTGGTGCAGGCGCTGGAAAAGGCAAAACGCGGCGATATCATTTTGGTCACCAGCTTCGGCCAAGGCTGTGACGCCCTGATCTTCGGTGTCACCGACGCCGTTAACGATGCAAAGCCGGCCATTGGCATTTCCGGGGCCATCTCGCGTCGCCGGGAAGAGGAGAACTATAACCGCTTCCTTGGCATCAACAACCTGGTCAACATGGAACAAGGACTGCGCGCCGAGGTTGACAAACAGACCGGCATGACGACCCTGTTCCGAAACAAGGAGATGATACTCAGTTTGGTTGGCGGCAAGTGCTCCGAATGCGGGACGCTGCAGTATCCAAAAAGCAATGTCTGTGCCAACCCGAACTGCGGGGCCGTTGGCACCCAGGAAGATCAGCCCTTTGCTGACATGCCGGCGAAACTGAATTCCTTCACCGCCGACAGCCTAACCTTCTCCCCAGACCCGCCTGCCTATTACGGCATGGTCCAGTTCGAGGACGGCGGGCGCGGCATGCTGGACCTGACCGACGTCGATCCGAACAGCGAATTGAAGGTGGGGCAGCCCTTGCGAATGGTCTTCAGGATCAAGGAATTTGACACGAAACGCGGGTTCCGCCGATATTTCTGGAAAGCGACGCCCAACACGGAACAAGAAGGAGCTTAATCATGGCTAGCGGAATCAAAGATAAAGTCGCCATTCTCGGCATGGGGTGCTCGAAATTCGGTGAGCGTTGGAACGATAATGCCGAGGATCTGATGCTCGAAGCCTTCACCGAAGCACTGGAAGATGCGGGCATCGAGAAAAGCCAGATCGACGCCGCCTGGTTCGCCACGGCCATCGAGGAACAACACGTCGGCAAGTCGGGCATTCCGCTCGCCATGGCTTTGCGCCTGCCCTATATCCCAGTGACGCGGGTAGAAAACTACTGCGCGTCAGGCTCTGAAGCCTTCCGAGGCGCGGTCTACGCCGTTGCCTCCGGCGCGGCGGATATCGCGCTCGCCGTTGGTGTCGAAAAACTCAAGGACACGGGCTACGGCGGCCTCCCTCAGCGTTCCCGCGGCGCCTTGAACGACCAGTTCTGGTCCAACAACTCCGCGCCCGGTTCCTTCGCTCAGTTGGCCAGCGCCTACCAGGCCAAGCACGGCGTCGATAAGAACGACCTGAAGCGGGCCATGGCGCATATCTCCGTAAAGAGCCACGCCAACGGCGCCATGAACCCTAAGGCGCACCTGCAGAAGGCCATCGACGAGGATCGCGTCATGAGCGCGCCCATGATCGCCGAACCACTTGGCCTCTTTGACTGTTGTGGCGTGTCGGACGGGTCGGCCTGCGCCATCGTGACGACGCCGGAGATCGCCAAGTCCTTGGGCAAGACGGACCTGATTACCGTCAAGGCTCTGCAGCTTTCGGTCTCCAACGGTACCGAAGCGCAGCACAACTCATGGGACGGCAGCTACTTCATGACTACCCAGACGGCGGCCAAGAAGGCCTACGAGGAAGCAGGCATCAAGAACCCCCGCAAAGAGCTTTCCATGTTCGAGGTGCATGACTGTTTCTCTGTCACCGAGTTGGTGACCATGGAGGATCTGTTTATTTCGCCTGAAGGCGGCGCCATCAACGACATCATGGACGGCTTCTATGATTCCAACGGCTCCATTCCCTGTCAGATCGACGGCGGGCTGAAGTGCTTCGGCCACCCCATTGGGGCGTCCGGGCTCCGGATGCTATACGAAATGTATTTGCAGATGTTGGGCCGAGCCGGCGCGCGTCAGCGCGAGGATAACCCCGTGTTCGGCCTCACCCACAACCTCGGCGGTTTTCCACACCAAAATGTCGCCGCTGTTTGCGTCGTCGGACAGGATGGCGCCTAAATTGCCTTATAGAGACGGAGTTATCCCATATGTTTTATGAGCCAAAGGATGGCCACGGCCTGCCGAAGAACCCCTTCAACAGCCTAGTCATCCCCCGGCCTATCGGGTGGATCAGTTCCGTCGATGGCCAGGGTAACGTCAACCTCGCTCCCTATTCATTTTTCAACGGGGTCAGCTATCGCCCACCAACGGTGATGTTCGCGTCCGGCAATGGCGAGGTAGAAGACGACGGCATGAAGGATAGCGTGCGTAACATCATTGAAACGGGCGAGTTTGTTCACAACTTTGTCACCTGGGATGTGCGCGATGCCATGAACCTCTCATCCGCCACGACATCGAAGGACGTGGACGAATTGGCCGCGGCTCAATTGACGCCGATCCCCTCAACACTAGTAAACGCGCCCCGGGTCGCAGAATCGCCAATACACTTCGAATGCAAGCTAGTCCATCACCTGGACCTACCGAACACCACGGGCAATTCCAAGTACACAGTGCTCTTCGGCGAAGTCATCGGCGTCCACATCGCCGATGACCTAATCAACGAAGAAGGCAGAATAAATATCGACAAGCTGCATCCCATCGCACGCATGGGCTATCAGGACTACACAGAAGTCACAGCCGAGACCGTTTTTACCCTGGAGCGTCCCGGTTTTCTCTCCAAGGACGATCTTTTTACATTCCCAAAGGAACCCGACGCGGCGGAATAAGACCACGTGTGGACAGTAAACTCTAATGAACGACACCATCACCCTTGAAGTGTTCACCGACTACGTCTGCCCCTGGTGCTATCTGGGCGACAACCGGTTGAAAAAGATCAAAGAGAACTACGACATCGAAGTGAAGCTGGTGCACTTCCCCCTGCACCCTGAAACGCCGGCCGAGGGCCGAGAACTGCGGGACCTGTTTCGTTGCGGCCCGGAAGAAATCGCCGAGAAGAACAGTCGCATGCGGGGTCTCCTTGAGGCTGAGGGGCTGCCGTTCAAGGACCGGACGCACACCTACAATTCTCGCATCGCCCAGGAAATCGGCACTTGGGCCGAAACCAAGGACAGCGGCGAGGCCATCCACGACAAGTTCTTCGAAGCCTACTTCGTCGAAGGCCGCAACGTCGGCGACACGAGTGTCATCCTGGATATCGTCACCAAGGCCGGCCTGGACGTGGACGAGGCTCGCGCGGTAATCAAGGAACGTCGTTTCAAGAAAGCGGTGGATGGGGACTGGTCGAAATCGCACCAATACGGCGTGACCGGGGTGCCAACGTACTTCGCCGCCGGCAAGGGCCTGGTCGGCGCGCAGCCCGTCGAGGCGCTGGAGCACCTGATGTCAGAGGTCGGAGCCACGAAGCGCAGCGCCAACGCCGCCAAATAAAAAGCCGATTTTAGTCATGTACACCGACCGCGCCGGAGTCGATCAATTCGGCCACTGTATCATCGTCCAACCCCCAGTCGGATAGGACCTCTGCCGTATGTTCACCGGGTTTTGGTGACGGCCGCTGGATGGCACTAGGTGTCCGGCTAAAACGTGGCGCCGGTGCCGGCTGGGTGACGCCTTCATGCTGGACGAAGGTTTTTCGGGTACGGTTGTGGGGATGGTCCGGGGCCTCACCCATGGTCAGTACCGGCGCGAAGCAAACATCGGTGCCTTCCAGGATGGCACACCATTCGTCGCGGGTCTTTTCCTTGAACATAGCCGCCAGCTTTTCCTTCCATTGCGGCCAGCCCTTGCGGTCCATGCGGGCCGGCATCTCCGTCGAGTCGATACCCATGATCGCCATGAATTGGTCGTAGAATTCAACCTCGATTGGCGCGATGGAGATTGCCTTACCGTCCTTGGTCTCGTAATTCGCATACATGTGCGCGCCGCCATCGAACAGGTTCGATTCCCGCTCATCAAGCCACCAGCCCGCCGCGTGCAAACCGCGGGTAAAGCTCAGCATGGCGTTGACCCCATCCAACATGGCCGCATCGATTACTTGGCCCCGACCCGACGTCCGGGCCTCCAAGACGGCGGCGAGGACACCGATCGCGAGAAAAGTGCCTCCGCCGCCAAAATCACCGATCAGTGCCAGGGGCGCAGGAGGCGGCGATCCAGCGTTGCCAATAGCATGCAGCGCGCCCGTCAATGCGATGTAATTGAGGTCATGGCCCGCCGCCCCGGCCAAGGGTCCATCCTGCCCCCAGCCGGTGACCCGGCCGTAAACCAGCCTTGCGTTGCGTGCCTTACAATCTTCCGGCCCAAGGCCTAGGCGTTCCATAACGCCCGGGCGGAACCCCTCAATCAAAACTTCCGCCTTTTCCACCAATTTAAGAACCGTCTCGACGCCGTCCGGGTTCTTCAGGTTCACCGCCACGGAGCGTCGACCCCGCAACTGCGGATCGATGTAGTTATCGTGGGCACGGCCTGGTTTAGTGGGCCGGTCAATGCGGATCACGTCGGCGCCCATATCGGCCAGCAGCATGGCACAGAAAGGCGCGGGCCCCTTACCCGACATTTCGATGACCCGAACCCCAACCAGGGGGCCGCTGGGCGAGGTGGCGCTCATTTTTTTGCCTCTCGGTCCCGGAGGGTCTTGCGGTTGACCTTGCCGGCTGGCGTCTTCGGTAGGCTGTCCACGAACTGAACGATGCGCGGGTACTCATGCCGGGACAGACGCTCCTGCGTAAAGGCCTGGATATCCGCCGTGAAATCATCACCACCTTCGCGTTTCGAGACGACAAAGGCTTTGACCACCTGGCCGCGTTCTTCGTCCGGCACGCCGATGACGGCCGCCTCGGCCACGTCGGGATGCTTCAGCAACATGTCCTCGATCTCCACCGCGCCCATTGTGTACCCGGCCGTGATGATCACGTCATCGGCGCGGCCGCCGTGGAAGTAGAAACCGTCCGCATCCTTACGGCCCAGATCCTTAGTAGGGAACCATTCGCCCCGGCGCATCATCATGATTTCACCCGTCGTTTCAGGCGGACAGGGACGGCCCTTTGCGTCGTGAATGGCCAATTTGACACCCGGCACCGGCTTACCCAGCGACCCGGGTTTGATATCGAAATCTTCCGCGCCCGGATAGGACACCAAGATCACACCCACTTCGGTGGTTCCGTAAAAACTACCTGCCGGCGTCCCAAAGGTCTTCCGGATCCACTGATCCGTCTCCGAATCCAGGGGTTCCCCGGTAAACGATAGTTTCTCGATAGAGAAATCGAAGTCAGCGGCGGCCCCGCTGCGACGCATCATGCGGTAATGCGTGGCGGCGGCCGACAAATTGGTAATGCCCAATTCCGCCATACCTTCCATGCAGCGCTGGGCATCGAACTTGCCCGAGTAGCTGGCCGTCTCCACACCCAGGGAAAACGGCGCAATGGTACCGTGCCATAACCCGTGACCCCAGGCTGGCGATGACGGTGTCATAAACTTATCACCGGGACGCACGCCGGTGGCGTAGAGCGTCGATAAGGTCAGGGTCACCAAGGAACCGTGGGAGTGGCGGACAGCCTCCGGTAGCTCCCGCGTGGTTCCCGATGTGTATTGGTAAACAGCGATGTCATGGGCTTTGGTCTCTGATGTGAATGCAGGGTTCTCCGTGGCCAGGGCGGCGTCGAAATCAGAGCCTGTGGTCAGTACGTCCAGGGCGTCAATACCGGCCGCGATGGGCGCGTTTTCTGGATTGGTCACCAGGACCTTTGGAGCGCAGTCATCGATCCGGAGCCGCAAACCGTCGGGCCCGAACAGGGTGAATAGAGGCACACCGATACAGCCCGCCTTCATGGCCCCGAACAAGGCGGCGTAGAGCTCGAACGATGGCTCCAGCATGACCGCGATTACGTCCCCTGGGACCAGCCCGCGCCTCCGCAGGTGGTTGGCGAAGCGTGCGGCACCGTCGCTCAGCTTACCAAAAGTGTAGGTGTCGATGCTGCCCTCCGCCTTCACCACATTAATGGCGACCGCGTCGCGGGGATGGCGATCCAGACACTCATGCGCGATGTTGAAACTTGTCCGGTTACCGTCAAACAGGGTCCACAGCGCTTCTTTTGAACAATGGCGCTGGGCATCGGCATAGGCGGTGAAGTCGGTCAGAGGACGCATGATCGGGATTGTCAAATTCTCTTCGGTTGGGTCGCGGATATCATCCCTTAGACATAAATGTACGACAATGCTGGCTTCCCCACGAAAGCCCGAAATGAAATACTGAGACAGGAGAGCCTTATGAAAACCGCCTTGACCGAGATGTTCGGCATACATTTGCCGATCTTTATCTCCAGACCAGCGTGACAATCGGATCGCGACGCCAAGGCTACGGATTTCCTCTCTTACCCCGCGGGGCGAATCGTCGGCAACATAGAACATGAAA
>CAZNWX010000087.1:6917-8503 GCA_964576415.1 uncultured Magnetovibrio sp.
ACGGATTTCCTCTCTTACCCCGCGGGGCGAATCGTCGGCAACATAGAACATGAAATGACGGTGTGCCAGGTGATCCAAGAGCTTCTGGAAGAGTACTTTTGCGCCATGGAGCGGCTGAACGACATCAGCGGCATAACGACGCCTGAAACCCTGATCAAATCCAAACCCGCCGGCGCCGCGTATATACAATGACGCTTGTCTCTAATGGAGGGTAAAGGTTTTTGGCTGTAATTCCTTTTAGCGCTCGGTGGCTCGGCCTCTTAGGGTTGGTTCCGTTCGTTACAATGACAATTCTGACAGTCACTGATACATCGGCCGGAATAGATGATACGCGCTTCGTGCTGCGCACCTACGGCGCGGTGATCCTCTCGTTCCTAGGCGGTATTCAGTGGGGATTAGCCATCCGGAACAGTGACGGCAATGCCCGGTCCCGATCGGATCTCAGCCCCATGCTGGCCCTTTCCGTTGTTCCATCGCTGATCGGGTGGGTAGGGCTGCTGGCGGAGGAGACGGTTGGTTTCGGGCTGTTAATTATGGGTTTCGCTTTGGTCCTAATTTGCGACGTGTTCATCGTGAACAGGGGCATGGGGCCTCGCTGGTATTTACGCCTGCGGTATCCATTGACCGGTTTGGTGATCAGCTGTCTCACCATTGCCGCGGCCTATAAGCCGTAATTGGTGCGTGGGAGGAAACGATGCGAAAGAAGCGTGATATGCCAACCAAGACCTCCGTCACTTTCGGGCGGCCATTCACTTGGCGTTGGCATTCATGTTGGCCTGATGTTCAGCGCGATGTCGCGGCCAACGTCCAGGCCGGACCGCAAGTGCATGAGCGCGTTAAGACCATGACCACCTTGCACGTCGGTTGCATCGCCACACCGCGACCAACGGCGTCGAAATAGTGGTGGCACGATCGGGGAGAACCTTGGGCTCATGAATATGGTAAGCTCAGTGATAGCGGGAGTTTTGCTGCTCATGACGACAGTTACGGAGGTAAATGCCTCGGAAGTGAAAACAGCTCACGACTTCACTTTCCAAGCAATTGAGGGCGGCGACTTACCCCTGTCGCGGTTCGCCGGCAAGGTCGTCCTGGTTGTCAATACGGCGTCCCATTGCGGGTTTACTCCGCAATACAGTGCACTTCAGGATGTCTGGTCTCGCTACCGCGATAAGGGTTTGGTAGTGCTGGGCGTACCTTCGAACGACTTTGGGAGCCAGGAACCGGGCACCGCGACAGAGATCAAAGAATTTTGCGAGGCCAATTTCGAGATCGATTTCCCCATAACCAAAAAGGTCCGCATCCGCGGCGACGCGCCGCATCCCTTCTATATTTGGGCTTACGAGGAACTGGGCGGTGTAGCGAAACCGCGCTGGAATTTCCACAAGTACCTCGTGGCGCCTGACGGGCGACTGGTGGAATGGTTCTCGACGCCGACATCGCCGCTCTCCAAGCGGGTCATTAAGGCCATCGAGGCACATCTTCCCTTGAAAGGTTAACGCGATCATCCGCCACATGGCCGAATGATCCGCCTGACAACGGTTCATAGAATGAGCCGAACATTCATTTTATCGTGCAGGCGCGGCCTC